>JBBTQP010000001.1:0-7101 GCA_038065635.1 Patescibacteria group bacterium
CGCCCCTGCTGGGGCTCGCAATGACGGAGGGGGATAGATTGCCACGCCCCTGCTGGGGCTCGCAATGACGGAGAGACTGGATTGCCACGCCTTTTAGTATATTGGCTACGCAATGACATAAATAGTATTTGGCTCACAAAGATAATTTATTTCGTGTGTTCTTTCTTTAGTTTTTTCTCAATTTCCTTCAATTCTCCCAGCGCCTCCTCCGCCTGTCCGGGTTTGAACGGTTGGCTGTGCCAGAGGAAGTTGTTTTCCATGTAAGAAACTCCGCGACCGGGGATGGTGTGCGCGATGATACAGATTGGTTTTTGGTGGATTTTTTTCGCTTCTCCTAAAGCGCGCGCCACGTCCGCGATCTCGTTTCCATTGCATTCGATAACATGCCAGTTGAACGCCTCGTACTTCGCGTGCAGTGGCTCGAGCGGCATTATGTCTTCCGTATCGCCGTCGATTTGAATGTTATTGCGATCGATGATGCAGATCAGATTGTCCAGGCGGTTTTTTCCGGCAAATAGTACTGCCTCCCAGTGGATTCCGGCCTCGTGTTCCGCATCGGAAGTCGCGCAGTATACGCGCCACTTCTTTTTATCCATTTTCGCGACAAGCGCCATTCCGGCCGCCTGTCCCAATCCTGATCCAAGAGGGCCGGAAGTCGTCTCCGTTCCTGGAAGTCGAAGGCGTTCCGGATGTCCCTGAAGGCGAGTGCCGAGTTTGCGGAGAGTATCGAGTTCCGATACCGGAAAATATCCCGCCTCTGCCATGGCCGCGTATCTCACAGGGCAAATATGTCCGTTAGACAAGATGAGTCGATCGCGACTTTCCCATTCCGGATTTTTCGGGTCGTGTTTGAGTTCGTGAAAATACAGAACAGTGAACACGTCCGCCATTCCAAGCGCTCCGCCTTGGTGTCCGCTCTTTGCCGTCGCAACCATGGAGATCACATGCTGTCGGAGGCGATTTGCCATGAGCTCCAGCTTCTTAATTTTTTTCTCGTGTAAATGAGGCATATGTTATTTGTAGGGGCGGGCTTGTCCCGCCCTCCCCACGTAGGGGCGCATGGCGTGCGCCCCGCATTCGTTACCTAATACGTCGGATAAATCTCTTCACAATTTTCCATCCCAACCAAAGGAAAAGCGCGACGAGGAGTGCGATCGGAACCAAGAGCCCGATTAGCGCGATAATCAGACGGATCACGAAGTTAACGAGTCCTTGCAGTGCCACGACGAGTTCTCGCATGGCTTGGCGGAAAACCTCGAGCGGCTTCCAAGTTTTTTCCGGAAACTCTACGCGCGTATCTTCGGTGAGCGAGACGCTGATGGTCGCAAGATCAGTCCGATTTTCCATGTAGCGTTTTCGTGCTTCCAGTCTCTCGATTTCTCCTCTCGTTTGGTTTAGTTGCTGCGTAACGGCGAGGATGTCTTCGACACTTCCTGTTCGTTTCAGAAGATCGAGGTATGAAGATTCTGCGGCGCGCGCGTTTCGGATGTCAGCTTCCAGATCAACGAATTCGGACGTTACGTCCTGACCCTGCACGGTGGCAGAGAGGACGACGGTGGCCGTGGATTTCAGATCTCGCATGGCGTCGTCGAAAGATTTTGCCGGAACGCGGACCGTTGCCCAAGCCGAACGAGGGCCTGCGCCGGGATCGCTGATGGAAGATGACTCCACGAATCCGCCTTTCGCGCTCGCGATGCGATCAATTTCTTCCAATCCTTTTGCCGCATCAGCCACTCGAAGCGAAAGGTCTCCGGTTTTGATGATGCGTTGAAGCGTTTCAGCGTTGCCGCTTGGAGCTGGGACGGAGCTTTTGTAAGCCGACACTATTCCGGCGTCAGCAACCGCCATTCGTTCTTCAGGAAACATCGGCGCGACTGATCCGATAAAACCGCCGGACGATCCGATAAGCGGTTGCGGCTTCGGGCTGGAAAAGACGCTTGTGAACGCCGAGACTATTAACGTAACGCAGACGGCTAGCGCGGCGAGATAGACGATCCAAGCTGTTACGCTGGGACGTCGTTTTGGTGTGTTTTGTATCATATGATTGATAGGAGTGTAGCACTCACGGCAATAGAAAAAAACCGCCCCGGTTTTGCCGAAGCGGTCTGCTGTCATTGCGAGAAGGCTTGTGCGACGTGGCAATCTCATCCATCTGTCATTGCGAGCCCCAGAAGGGGCGCGGCAATTATCACTCTTATTAGATTGCCACGTCGTTGCTACTCCTCGCAATGACAGTTAACCTAGATTGCCACGTCGTCCGCTTTAGGCGGACTCCTCGCAATGACACGCTCTAATTAGATGATTCCACTATCAGTTAGTTCACTACGTTGATTGTTCCGTTCATGCCCGTGTGAATACCGCAGTGGTAGTCGAACGAACCGGTAGAAGTGAACGTTTTGCTATAGGTTTGCCCTGGTCGCAGAGTTCCGGAATCAATCGAGCCGCCTACGACCGTATGATCGTTGATATCGCGGTTCGTCCAAACAACAGTTGATCCTTTTTTGACCGTTGTTGAAACCGGTACGAATCCCGTTGAGACTCCGCCAACGGTGATCGTGACCATGGTTTCATCGAACTGCTTATCTAAGGCGATCGTCTGCGTCTGCGTCATCACGTTGGCAGGTGTGAAGTCGGAAGATTGGTCAAGCTGTGTGCCTACTTTATAGTTCACGAAAAACGCATCCGGAACGTCCTCGATTTTTTGCTTCCAGTTTAAGCCATAAAGCGTTTCCGCCATTTCTTGCGTTGGAACCCAGCGAAGCATTCCACCTTGATCGACAGCGTACACTTTTGGATCGGTCGTTATTTTCACCATCTTTACACCTGGGCGGTAGGTGACGTTTGAAAGGCCGAGAGGAATTGAACCGAGTTGAGCATCGGGGATCGTTTTCACTTTCGAGAAATCAGTGTACCAAGTGAAATATGTCTTTTCGTTCGGAAAAACATATCGGCGTCCATCCGGAGCAAAATAGTACACGGTGTTGATCGTTACGCCGCGAATTAGTTCGCCCGTGGAAAAGGCGCTGGTCGTTGTCGCGTTTCCTGCGAAAGGAAATGCGAGCGATGCTGTGCTGACGGCAATCGCCAGGAAGCGGTTAATGGAATTGCGCATATTTTGTTGCTTAGGAATAAAAGGTTTTTTGCTGTTAATTCGTTTAATTTACCGTAATGATCGCATTGCTACTTGTGGCGCTTTGACCAAGAGCGTCCGTGGCGCGGCCGCTAAAGACCAATGTTCCCGCTTCTTGCCACGGCCCGGTGATTATCGTACACGGCGCTCCGCTTTGGCACGTTTTTATAACCGAGAAGTCTTTGAGGACCTCTATTTGAGTGATACCGTCATCATCACTCGCGGATACGGTTACGTCCACAGTCTCTCCTTTGTAGATCGATGCCTTTCCAATACCTACGGTTACAATCGGAGAGTCGTTTGAGCCGATAGTTACGGTTTTATGCGGTGTTAAGTATGTGCGGCCAAGAGTGTCAGTCACTTTTCCATAGTAGTCGTACACGGTTCCGACCGCTCCGGTGAGCTGTTCGCTCCATCGGCACTGGCGAATGCTTGACGCGCAAGCTCTGATGGATACGTTATCCTTGTAGATGTCGGTTCTAAGAATCGCGATCGACACATCCGCGTCCACGGTGATCCCTGCGGATTGATTTTGCCTGATGATTGCGCGATCGATCGTAATCGATGCGAGACCGCTCGAGCTGTTGTCGAGTGCGACGAGTACGGTTTGCGTTTTTATAGTTGAATCAACAGCGTAAGCTTTTGCTTCTGCCGTGTATAACGACTTAGTGCCGGAAATAGGGATTATGACGTCTCCTACGCATGAGGAGGAGTTGCAGGATTGGATTAGTACTCCATCGAAAAACAGATCGATTTTTGAAATGCCGGAAGTTGAAGTCGCTACGGCCGTAAGAGTTTCAGTGTCGCCAGCGCGCACCGTCGCTTTGGATACTGATAATTGAAGTCCGCCAGTTGAAGTCGCGGCGGGAATCGGAGCCGGTGACGGAGTTGGAGTCGCGATAACGAACGTCGATTGGATGTTGTTCGCGCCGCTTAAAATCGACGAACGATCAAAGTCCGCTGCAACGGAAATATCAGTGCCAAGCATGTAGTTGATGAAAAACGTGTCTGGAATATCCTCTACGACTGTCGCCCAAGCCGAACTGTATAATTCCGTCGCCAACGCTTCGGTTTTGATCCAGCGTAACTGTTTATAGGGCCCGACCGCATACACTTTCGGATCCGTCGTGATCTTCACAAGTTTTACTGTCGGACGATACGTCACGTTTCCTCCAATCATAAGAGCCGCAAGCTCGCTGTCCGTCACGGTTTTGACGGATGAGAAGTCGCTATACCACGTGAAGTAAGTTTTTTCCGTGGGAAACACGTATCGCTTTCCGTCTTGTGCGTAGTAGTAGACGGAAGGACCGGACGCTTTGATGAGATCGCCAGGGGAGAGCGTGGCGGCGTGAACCGGTGCTGTCATGAACATGCTCATCATCAGCAGGCCTAAAAGAAGAGTACGCAATTTCATATGCAGACAGGATAGCAAAAAAATAAAGATTCGTCCCGTAATGTTTAGAGCAGACCTTGCATCCTCTTTCCCTCCGCAACCGGATCTTCCGCTTTGAAGATCGCGCCTGCCGCGCAGAATCTGCTTATGCCGGCGGCGAGTAATGTTGGGATGGTCTCGGAGTTTACGTTTATGTCGAATCCGAGCGGGACGTTTGGCCAGCGTGAGTGAATTTCAGCGGCTCGTTTTATGGATTGCGGTTGAAGTTTTTGTCCGGAAAATCCGGGAGACGCTCCCATTATCAGAATTTCATCGAGGGACTTCGTGTACTGCGCGAGTTTATCGATAGGAGTCTCTGGAGAGATAGCAAGTCCGGCTTCTTTATTGAGTGCATGAACGCGCGTGATTTGCGTCGCGTGGTCGATCGGCGCTTCCAGATGCCAGATATATCGGAAGACGGACGAGATATCCGAAGTCTCCTCAACGTATCGTCCAGGATCCATCACCATTAGATGAAGTTCAAATTTCGCCGAAGTTTTCAGCCGACGCAAAACATTCACGTCAAACCACGTCCTATTAGGAACGAACGCCCCGTCCATCACGTCGATTTGCAATATTGGAAAATCCGTTTCCATGAGCGAGACGCGATCGCGAAAGGTTTTTTCGTCGTGGACAAGAAGAGCTGGAATTAGTTGATTCATATCACGTCCCCCTCCTTACGAAGGAGGGGTTAGGAGAGGTCTTTGGGAGGATTATCCCAATAGCTTTACCCTCCTTTTGTGTCTCGCAGCTTTTGAAAACGCCGTAGTCAAGAATGCCTCGATCATCTTTAGCGCCTCTGTATTTTTCATTTTCCACCCCGAAAGCGCGATGATATTCACGTCGTTGTGTTCGCGCGCCAGCTTCACTTCGTCGACGGAATGCGCGTCGAATGCCCGCGTACCTTTTACGCGGTTTGCGGCGATTGAGATCCCGACTCCGCTTCCGCAGACGAGGATGCCTCGCACTTTCGGATTTTTTGAGACTGCTCGCGCGACTTCAAATCCAACTTTCGGATAATCGTCTCCGTCAACGAAATTCGGTGTCAGATCGCGAACCTCCATTCGTTCGGAAGTGAGCGCTTGTTTGATTTTTTCTTTGAGCGCAAACCCCGCGTGATCCGCACCGATTGTAATGTAACTATGTTTCATGCGGACAGTGTAACATTTTTTCCTTATGTGGATAAGCCATCTTTTTCGTGTATTTACGGCATGTTGCAACGCAATGAATAAACATGGTAGCTATATAGTATGGAAAGAAAATAATTCACGAAGTGAAAAAAATATGGAGGACACCGCGAAGTTCGAGATTCTTGAAGCGATTCACGCCTTTGCAGAGGTAGTGGGTCGCAGATTCGAGTCTATTGATAGTCGATTAACAAAGGTAGAGTCACAGATGGTGACCAAGGATTATTTGGATAAAAAACTTGGAGTATTAAAAGGGGATTTGGTTACGTTGACCGGTAAGGTAGATACGAAATTGTGCGTTTTTGTTGAAGAGACGGTGAAAGAAGGATCGTTGAAGCGTAAGACGGCCGATAGTATTTTGGCGATGGAACCATTTTCCAGATAATGCACGGAGCGGGCAACCAGTCGTTCGACATATTTATATTAAAAATGTAACATGAACGTATGTGCAAGTTAACTAAACAGCAGATTGGAAGACAGGATTTTGTTGACAATCAAATTTTTGAGTTGACGCAAAGACTAATTCCGCAATCAAAACAGATCGATTGGGACATTGAAGCAATAGGCGCAGTTAGGGATGTTATACGAGATTGTATTATTAATAATCAAAAATTAATGAGTGAGGCGGAATTTTATCCATAAGAGTATGGAAACAAATATTTTAATAGCGTTTAATAACGTTTCAAAACTCAAGAGCTTTAAGCTCGCGGAGCTTTATTCCGGTCAAAACCGAATGAACAATGTCGGTACCGCGTTAGAGTATTTTGTTAGAGATATTTTTTGTTCCAGCATAGATGTTGTTGGTTTAGAGAATAAAAACAAGAGACACTCTGAATATCTTTCGTATTTAGGGAACCAAAATAACCCACCGGACTTTATTGTTAAAAATGGCGATTCCGTAGAAGTGAAGAAGATAGGTGGGTTAGTTGGTAGTATTGCCCTGAATAGTTCATATCCAAAATCAAAACTCCATAGTGACGATGTTCGTATTCTTCAGTCTTGTAGAGAATGTGACGGTGGTAATTGGTCTAAATTTTTTATAAATAAATTCATAACTATATGATTGACACAAGAAATCAAAATTATTCTGAAACGCTTTCACAAATAGCAGAATTACAAGATTTGGTCGGTAGGCTTGAGAAAAATATTTCTTTGCAGTTACCCCAAGGTGTAGCTAACGAGCTTGTTTCTGCTAAAGACAAATTTATCAATTGGGTGGAAGAAGCCGAGTTTATTTTACAAAATTATAAAGTATGAAAAAAGAATTAAGATTTCAGTTTTTTCCAAGGTCAGTTGGAATAAATGATAATGTTCAAAAAATCATAGATTGCTTTTCAGCTGCTCATAAAGAT
>JBBTQP010000002.1:0-2785 GCA_038065635.1 Patescibacteria group bacterium
GGATCCCCTCCATCCACGGGCTGAAGCCCGTGGATTTGCGGCGGAATATTAAAACAAGGGGCCTTAAAAAGGTTGAACAGGAAAGAGATAAACTTACGCAAGCCATTGCGGAATACAAAACCTCACACGAACTTGAACTCAAAAAAATTGAGAAAACACTTAAAGATCCAAATGGTCAAGTAAAAGTCAGCGGCGGCATGACGGTGGAAGACGCCGTGAAGATTTTCATAATGGATTTTCAGATAAGACAGAAATTTGGAAAGTAGAACGTCACAAAAAGATCTCGAATCACGGTGTCTAGTTCCCTTATCGAAAACAACGAATGCGGCGGCTCAAATCCGCACTGCCTTAACAAAGACGTTTTTTTGGAAAGCGATGAAAAAATCGTATAAATATCAACACAATAAATAATCCAACCTGTCCCCAAAGTACCAGGTACCAGTCATTGACATGGGCTCTCGCCTAGGATAATTTAAAGATAATCTTAAGTTAATCATTTTTACTTATGGACAACATTATCGGATTGAAAGAACTGCGAGAAAATCTTGGAAGTTACGAAAAGAAGATAAAAACGGGGCGTTCTTTTATAGTCATGAAGCGTTCCAAACCGATATTCACGATCGGTCCTGTCGATACAGATGAGTGGGAAACGGTGATCGATTTTACTAAATTCCGCAAAGGAGGCGTCCCTGCAAGTGAGTTGATCGAGATACTCGAAAATCTCTGATATGGTGGACAGGATTCGGAAAACATTAAAACAACTGCCATCGAAACAGAGATTTCAGCTTATCGAAGTGATACGGTTGATAGCAATGGATAACTTGGTAGGGCTTGATGTAAAAAAACTACAAGGACGAAACGATGTGTTTCGCGTCAGAAAAGGAATGTTTCGAATAATTTTCCACAAAACCGCAAATAAAGAGAACACGATCATCGCTATAGAGCGCCGTTCTGACACAACCTACAACTAACAACCAATCGTTAACCTTTGATTTATGAATGCATTATGAAAAATCCAATCATCAAAATCGCCGGACTCAACGCTTTGGCAACGACAGCTTACGTCGCGGCCGTAGTATCATTCATATCTTATGCTCCGAAGACGATCGACCAGAAAGACACGGTGCTGTTGCCTATTGTAATGTTGCTTTTGTTCATTCTTTCTGCCGCTATCACAGGATCGCTAGTTATCGGTAGACCGATTCTCTGGTACATGGATGGCAAGAAAAAAGAGGCCGTCACCTTGCTCATCGCAACGATAGCCGCCCTGTTCGTCATTACGCTCGTAACATTTTGCGTGCTCGTAATTTTCACAAAGTGATCCGACATCAACCGCTGTTGGATGTGAAAAATGGTATGATAGATGCATGAAAAAAATCGCGCGCTACTTTGTTTGGACGTTTACGTTGCTTGCGGTCATTGCCGCTTTCGCCGGAATTGATGCGATTATCCACTCGATTCGACCGGAGTGGGACGTACCGGAATATTATTTTCGGAACAAAATTATTTTCGGTTTTTTGCTTGGCATACCGACGCTTTTCGTGGCAAGGCGTTTTCGTCAAGTATGGCAACAGGCGATTGTCTTTACCGGCAGCATCTCGGTTCTCTTGCAAGCACGATATCTCATCGAAGGATATCCGATCGACTTCGTTGTCGTTTTTCTTTTCATTCACTTCGCAATCCTTTTCCTTCTTTCGATGATCGCGCTATCCGTAGCAAAAAAACTCCGACGCTATTGAATTGTAATCGTCCCTTTCATAGAAGGATGAAAGGAACAATAATAACCGTAGGTTCCGGCGGACAGTGATGCGGTATCGAGCGTAAATGATTGGTCTTTCGCGAGTGAATCTGAAGAAAAGCCGCCGCCGTCAGCTGTAACCGTATGCGGCGCCGAATCGTTATTAGTGAAAACGATTTTGTCGCCTTTTTTTACGCCAATTGACGCCGGCGAGAATAAAAAATTCTTGATACCGACAGAGACGGTCTCTCCGCTCGTGTTTGTTGCCGGCTGTTTTTGAACCGCACTGGGCGCGCCTTTCTGTGTAGGCGGCATAGATTTGATCGGGGTGGTTTGAGAATAACTACAACCAGCACCGATTAAGGTCGCTGCAAACGCGAGAATAAAATATTTTTTCATATCAAAGTTTATTGGATGATCAGTTTATGATACCACGAAAGTCTTAGAGCTCTTAAACCACCGGCAATAAATAACCAACACCTATTGATTCTTAATCCTATAAATCTCCTTCGCGACTCGAGCCGCATCCCGAAGACGTACCCTGCTTTCGTGGCCGTGGCTCCATTGGACGGGGATTTCAGCGATGCGGAGATTTTCTCGTTTTGCGCGAACAAGAAATTCCACGTCAAAAGCCCAGCCGTTTGAAGTGATGTCGTTGAACATCGGTTTGATTTTTTTATGAAACGCCTTGAATCCGCACTGCGTGTCGTTATACGGCAACTTGAGATACCAACGAACTGCCAGTTTATTAAAAAGTTTTCCTAATAGGACGCGATAGAACGGCTGTCTACTGTTGATGACGGAACCTCGTGCCGTGCGCGAACCTATCAAGATGTCATTTTCTTGAAGCGCAGGAATAAACTTTTTGAATTCAGAAGGATGCGTGGCGAGATCCGCGTCCAAAAATAGAATGATCTCGCCTGTCGATCGCTCAACTCCGGCTCGAACCGCGGCGCCTTTTCCTTGATTTTTTGTAAGGCGAATGAGACTTACCAGCGCAGCAGATTCGGCGATCCTTAACACGATTTCCGCTGTTCGATCACTAGA
>JBBTQP010000002.1:2885-4985 GCA_038065635.1 Patescibacteria group bacterium
CATGGTAACCTCCACCTATGGTATAGTTGCCCTATATGAGAGAACCCCATTCCGGCAAAGCTATTCGCAACCTGCAAAAAGCGCGTGGGCTTATGGATACTGTTGTAAAAATGGCCGAAGAAAACAGGTATTGCATGGACATTATCCAGCAATGCAATGCCATAACAGGCATCATGCAACAGACGAAAAACATTATCTTGGAAAGCCATCTGGAGACGTGCGGTTCTAAAATGGCATCGAAGGATTCGGAGGAACGGGAAAAGTTCATAAAGGAAATTTTACGCGCTTGCAACGTCTCGCAAAGGAAGGGCTGATATGTCGAAACTCGCACCAAAAGTCGCTACATTCCTTTTCGCCACCATGATACTCGGCGCGAGTTATTTGACGTGCTTCTTGCGCGCGTTGCCGGTTTCAGCGGCCACGATCCCAATGCAACATAACCAAAATTATGCCTATGACTCGGTAGAGATTCCGGTTTCTCATTCGATGGTGTCCCCTTCCGAAAATCATGACAACGTTTGCAAGGTCACTGCAGACAGCGCAGTCTTCGAAACCAAGACCCAACGATCCGACCGTAACTTGAGCGGATTGGCGGTTATTAATACTCCTACGTCATACAACGATCCTCAGATACAACATTTGCATTTCAATCGTTTCTCTACATTTCCATCAAACTTTTCGCTTCCAATAGGAAGCGCCACAAGACGCGAATAAGACCATAAGATTCGGTTTGCCTGTTTTGCGTTAGTTGAATCTTAAATATACGAATCTTATGGGTCATAAACAATTACACATCAAAGGAATGCACTGCCGTTCCTGTGAAATACTTCTGGAAGAAAAACTGAAACAAGTGCCACGCGTCGCTTCCGTGAGCGTCTCCTATTCAAAAGGACTGGCTGAAATCGAATACCTGTCCGACGGTCCGAGCGACAAAAATCTGGAACGCGCCGTCCAAGAAGCCGGATACGAAGTCGGCACGCGAGAAACGTCGAAGTGGTTGTCCCGCAATCCCGGCGACTACCGCGAACTCCTTTTCTCCGGAGCCGTTCTTCTGGCTCTCTACTATTTGGCGCGAGCTTTCGGACTGCTCGACATTTCGCTAAAAACAAGCAACGTCACTTATCCATTCGCGTTCGCGATCGGTTTGATTGCGGGAGTTTCGACTTGCATGGCGATCGTCGGAGGTCTCATCCTCGGTATATCCGCGCGCCACGCCGAGCTACATCCGGAGGCGACGGCCATGCAAAAATTCCGACCCCACCTCTATTTTAACCTTGGTCGCATCGGAGGGTATGTGGCACTCGGCGGACTGCTTGGCGCACTCGGCGGTGTATTCAAAATCTCCGGTTCGCTTCAAACGTTGCTTACTCTGGCCGTAGGCGCAGTGATGGTCATATTGGGTCTGAAACTTACTGGAATTTCACCTCGTCTGAAAGAGACGTCTTTTACACTGCCGGCGTCGCTCTCAAAACTTCTCGGAATCAATCGCCATCAGAAGGAATATAGCCACAAGTCGGCGATCGTTACGGGCGCGCTTACTTTCTTCTTGCCTTGCGGATTCACTCAAGCCATGCAGTTGGCGGCAGTAAGTTCGGGAAATTTTGCTAGCGGAGCCATCATCATGGGGCTTTTCGCAATCGGAACGGCACCGGCGCTGCTTTCGATCGGCGGACTCACTTCGGTAATAAAAGGTGCAATTGCGCGTCGGTTCTATGTATTCGTAGGATTAGCGGTTCTATTGTTCGGCGTATTCAACGTAAATAACGCGCTTGCTTTGGCTGGAATTAAATTCAATTCGATCGCAGAAGTGGCAAAACCTGGCGCCGTCGACGTGGTGGATGGATTTCAAATCGTGCGCATGACTCAAAAAAGCGCCAGTTATTCACCAAACGTGTTCACGATTAAAAAAGGGATACCGGTCAAATGGATAATTACCTCCGAAGCGGCATATTCGTGCGCGGCTTCAATCTATATGCCATCGATGAACATCCAAAAAAATCTTCAAGAAGGCGAAAACATAATTCAATTCACTCCTACGCAAACCGGACGCCTTCTTTTCAGTTGCGCCATGGGTATGTATCGAGGAGCGTTCTACGTCAT
>JBBTQP010000002.1:5085-12642 GCA_038065635.1 Patescibacteria group bacterium
TGAAAAACGCGCAACGTTTATTTTGAGCGGCATGCATTGTTCGTCTTGCGCAGGCATCATCGAAAGAAGCTTGAAGAACATAAAAGGGATCAAAGAGGCAAATGTGAATTTCGCGGCCGAAAAAGCACGGATCGTTTTTGACGGAAGGCAGATAAACGAACTGGAAATCATAGAACGCGTGAAGGAAGCCGGATATACAGCATCACTCGCCGATAAAGCCGATCCGGAAGAAGAGCGCGCGCGTCGCACGAAAGAGATGAAAAGTTATCGAAATAAGTTTTTGTTCGGCTTGGCGTTCAGTTTGCCAATGGTGTATTTCATGTTCCTCGACTTTTTCGGGTTTATGCCATTCCGCGCGGCCCTTCTGCCGTGGGTCGGCATTGCGTCGCTCGTGCTAACGGCGCCTGTCCAATTTTTCATCGGCACCGGATTCTACAAAGGCATGTGGTCGAGTCTTAGGATGAAAACGTTCAACATGGATTCGCTCATCGCCATCGGCACGTCAACCGCCTTCCTCTACAGTCTGGTTAACTTCATTCTATATGCGATTGCGAATAAAAGCTTAATCGGAGTGAACGGCGCAAAAATTCCGGAACTATACTTCGAAACCG
The DNA here is from genome assembly GCA_038065635.1 of Patescibacteria group bacterium. Taxonomy (GTDB): domain Bacteria; phylum Patescibacteriota; class Patescibacteriia; order 2-12-FULL-60-25; family 2-12-FULL-60-25; genus JAHJFW01. Next base: position 5,697 of record JBBTQP010000002.1, read on the forward strand.
CGGCTTTTCTCATCACGTTTGTAATACTCGGCAAATGGCTTGAGCATAAAGCCAAGGGGCGCACATCGGAGTCCGTAAGAAAACTCATGGGACTGCAGGCGAAAACGGCACGCGTGATCCGAGACGGAAAAACGGAAGACATTCCGATCGAATCTGTCGTTGTAGGAGATATCGTGGTCGTGAGGCCTGGTGAAAAAATTCCGATTGACGGAGTGATTACAAGAGGAACGTCCGCGGTGGACGAATCAATGCTGACCGGCGAAAGTCTTCCGGTTGAAAAAAAAGAGGGAGATAAGGCGATCGGCGCGACTGTAAATAAAACCGGAAGCTTCGAATTCCGCGCGACGAATGTAGGGACCGAAACAATCCTCTCGCAGATCATAAAACTCATAGAAGACGCGCAGGGATCGCGAGCTCCGATTCAGGCGTTTGCGGACAGAATTTCCGCTTGGTTCGTTCCGGCCGTCATTGCCGTGGCTATTCTTACATTTCTCATCTGGTTCTTCTTGATCGGATCGTCGCTTAGCATCGCACTCATGGCATTCACTGCCGTCATCGTCATCGCCTGTCCGTGCGCTCTTGGACTTGCGACGCCTACCGCGGTCATGGTTAGCACCGGAAAAGGAGCGGAACACGGAATTCTGATAAAGGGCGGCGAGCCTCTTGAGGCGGCGTCCAAAATAAAAACAATCATCTTCGACAAAACAGGAACTCTCACCAAAGGATCTCCCGAAGTGACGGATGTGGTTGGCGCGGCGCTGACGGATGAAAAACAAATCGTGAAAATTGCCGCCACTCTTGAAACCGGTTCCGAGCACCCGTTGGCCGACGCGATCTGTCGCTACGCGCAGGAAGAGCGCGTTGAAGCGACTCGCGCGGAAAATTTCAGAGCCATCCCGGGCCACGGCGTTCAAGGCGACATTGCCGGCAAAACATATCATTTTGGAAATCGGCGTTTGATGACGGACGTTCTTGGGATTAACTTGGCTGGCTTGGAACACAAGCTGGAGCGGCTGGAAAATGAAGGAAAGACGGCCATGTTGTTAGCCGATGAAAAATCGGTTCTCGGCATCGTGGCGGTTGCCGATGCGATCAAAGAAACGTCTGCCGCGGCCGTGGCAACACTTCAAAAAATGGGAATAACCGTGTTCATGATTACCGGAGATAACGCGCGGACCGCGCAAGCGATTGCCAAACAAGCCGGCATTACGAATGTGTTAGCCGAAGTTCTTCCAGAAGACAAAGCGAACGAGGTCAAAAAAATGCAGGCCGCCGGGATCAAAGTCGCGATGGTCGGCGACGGAATCAACGACTCCCCCGCTCTGGCGCAAGCCGATCTTGGAATCGCAATGGGAAGCGGAACTGACGTTGCCATGGAAACAGGCGGCATCGTGCTTATGAAAAGCGATCTAAGCGATGTTGTGACCGCGATCAAGCTCGGACGTGAAACCATCGGCAAGGTGAAACAGAATATGTTTTTCTCCTTGTTCTACAACATCATCGGCATTCCCATCGCGGCGCGCGCGTTTGTGGCGTTCGGGATCGTGCTAAAGCCGGAATTGGCCGGTCTGGCCATGGCTTTAAGCTCGGTTTCGGTCGTAACAAACTCTCTGCTCTTGCGAAGATTTCGGCCGAACAAGCGGAACATATTATCCGCAATCTCACCGTTTATCATGACAGCCGCGTTAACCATCGTGTTCCTATCCTTCGCAAAAATCAGCGCCGGAATGGACATGGTCGCGAACGCCGGCATGGAATCGACCGCGCAGGCGCTTCGTGGAAATATCGGCGCCTTCATTAACAACAATACGGCTAAAGTCGTATTCGTGAAAAACGAACCCAGATTCGTTCTTGGCGTGAGCGGCACGGAACTCTCCGGAGTAAAAGCCAAAGAAGGCGCTCTGCTTTTCGCGGATAACGAAGCGGTTTTCGGTTCCGACGCGGATGGAAACACGGACGTAAAAAAAATCGGAACTCTGGAAAAAACCGGAACCGCGCTGGACCAATTCGTGATAGTGAATAAAAAAACATTCGACAGTCTGCCGAATCATGGTGAACTGCGGACTGTGTTTTCCGGCGGCGTTCTTAAACTATTCCTGATCACCGCCACTTCCAGTCTGGAAATATTTCCGGAGGCCGCGAAACTGCCACTCAAGAACGTTGGAGAAAAAACGGTGGTGGATGGAATGGAATATCAAAATATCGTTTTGGGTTCGCGCCTGCCATATCAACAAAACCATGTGTTCGAAAATCTGCTTGGAAAAAAAGCGATTGTTTCAGCCGTATTGTCGGAGACGCATACGCTGTTTGACGAGCTGTATTTCGTAGGCCCTGACTTTCGCCCTAAAGGAGGGCTGTAATTAACCTATATACTCATATGAAATCATTATCAATTCAGAAACTCCGCACGATTCGAGCATCTACATATTGGATCTCCGGGTTCGTGTTGGTCAGTTCTCTTATCATAGGCAGTGGGATCGCTTCTGGAAAAGTTCGCCTTTCTTCTGTTGCGGAAGCATCGGTTCTCGGAGAAGCAAAACAATCCGCAGACGCAATGCCGCTGGCGGTTGAAACCGTAGGTGCAAACGGCGTTAAGGATGGCGCGACTCTAGGCACGTCATGGCCAGGTGAAATCGTTTCACTCGGCGACGTTGAAATTCAACCGGTTCGTGAAGGCACGATCGTGGAATGGTTCGTAAACGTTGGACAAAAAGTAAGACGCGGCCAAGCCATTGCCCGGCTTTCCGCTCCGCCTGCAATGCCGGAAATTACGCAAATGGTTGCCGAACAGGCGAAGATGGTGGCCGAAGCGCACGCGGAAGCCACGGCCATGGAAAATTATGCGACAAAAAATAAAAAACAACTGCTCACGCTTCGCGCGTCGCTCGACAAAAATATTACGGATGTCGGAAACATCTTGAACAACGACGCTTCGTCAAATCGTTCGAAGGTTATCGGTTTTGCGAAGGGCGCGACAGAACAGGCGCGTGAAGTTGCCGTGGTCAAACAGAAAAATATCCGCACCGTGATCGAACAGTCCCTGTCTTCTGAATTTCCGGAAATCGCGTCGTATCCGAAAGATCCGATCTCTTCATTCCGCGCCACGGGTTACTTTACGACCGTATTCAATCCTACTATCGGCGTACTGGATACTGCTGCGCGTTCCAATTATATTTCGGCGACACTGAAACTTCTTGGTGAATTGAAAGATCCTTCGGCCATTCCGGAAGATGCGGCAAGCGCGTATTTCCAGGCGGCGAATAGAATCGTTTTGGCAAGCGTCTCTTCGGAAGAAATGCCGGAGTCGGATTTGTCCGATCTTAGAAAGATGATCACGGACGATAAAACGGAATTTCTAATGGCCCTGGCGGACGCACGCGAAGCTAAAACCGAAATCGCGATGAAGGAAACAGACGCGAAAATGAAAGAAACCGAATATGACATGAGCCGCACTGAAACGGACATAGATTTTGCCATGCAGAAAAAAGAAATCGACGAGAAAATCGCTATGCTGGAAAAAGACGTTGAGCTGGCCAAAGGAATGGCGCGAGCCGCGGAAGTGTCATACGGCACGGTTCTCCGAGGTCTGACAGAGGGCCTGAATATCGTGGCTCCTCGCGACGGAGTCGTGTCAGTAATCATGAAATACAACGGTGATTTCGTGGAACCAGGAATGGCGGTAGCTTCGCTGAACTCCGGAGACGCATCCGAACGATTCGTCAGATTCCACATTCCAAGTAATCTTCAAACGCCTGAACCGGGAATGACGCTGACCATCAATCGTCCGGGTTTTCCGACTGAAACGAAAAAAATAAAACTCATCGGTATCGGCACCGCGCTCGATGAAAACGGTTCGTACATCGCGGATGCGGATTTCATGGAACCGACAGACTGGCCGGTTCGCGCATCAGTACGCGTAATGCCTCCAACAGAAGAATCGTCTTCGATCTTCATTCCCCTGTCCGCCGTTTGGTGGGACGAAGGAAATACGGCGAACGTGTGGGTCATAACCGATGAGACTCTGCATGCGCGAAAAATAATAACCGGACGCGCGCAAGCTGACGCGATCGAGGTAACGGAAGGATTGCAGAACGGCGAACAGTACGTATCAAAACCGCAACCTGATATCAAAGAAGGAATGTCTGCGGCTAACGTTCCATCTAATTCATCTTCATCGGGCGGACTTAAAAAAGGAGACCTGCATGGAGGCATGGGCATGGACTAATCATATGTTCGATAAAATAATTTCATGGTCCCTTCATCATCGCGCGCTCGTGCTATTCGTCGCGGCGGCTATCGTGGTGGGCGGAGCGTGGTCTCTTTTGACCATGCGCGTGGATATTCTGCCGGACATCAATAAACCGACGGTGGCGGTGTTCGCCGAAGCGCCGGGACTCGCGGCTGACGAGATCGAGAGGCAGATTCTTATTCCGCTCGAAACCGCGGTTTCGGGAGCGCCCGGAATCGATCGCGTGCGCGGTACGGCTTCATTCGGACTCGCTATCGTTAACGTGGAATTTACTTGGGGTACGGACATATTCCGTAATCGCCAAATAATTCAGGAACGCATTACACGCGCGCGACTTCCTTCAAACGTAAAACCCGTACTTGGTCCGGTCGGATCAATTATGGGAGAAGTGATATGGGCCGGGATAACTTCCGACGATCCGAGCATCGACGGCATGCAGCTTCGAACGCTGGCGGATTGGACGATTCGTCCGGCGCTGCTTCGCGTTCCCGGAGTTGCCGAAGTCATAGTCATGGGAGGCGACGTTCGCGAATGGCAAATCAACCTGAACGCCGAGCAGATGCGCAAATATAAAATGCGGATCGAGGATATCGAGATGAAGGTCGGAACCGCGTTAAACAATAAGAGCGGCGGCATTTTGTCGCAGGGCGGTAAAGAGTATCCGATCCGCATCCTATTGGCTCCGACGGAGATTTCGCAGCTCCGCGAGCTTGCGATTGGAATGATGGACGGACGTCCAGTGCGGCTGGCTGACATCGCGAGCGTGATCGAAGGGCCGAGCCCTGTTCGCGGAAGTGCGACGATCGACGGAAAACCCGGCGCCATTCTGCGCATCATACGGCAACCCGACGCGGAAACTTTACAGGTATCCGCGGACGTCGACCGTACGCTTGAATCAATCAAATCCGGCCTTCCGAAAAACGTGGATCTGAAAAACGATTTGTTCCGGCAAGAATGGTTCATTCGTTCCGGTTTAAAAAACGTGATTGACGCTCTGCGCGACGGAACCATCCTCGTCGTTATCATCCTAATCCTCTTCCTGATGAACGTACGCACGACCATCATCACGCTTACGGCTCTGCCGCTAAGCATTCTCGTGACTGCGATCGTATTTCGCTTTACCGGATTTTCCGTGAACGTCATGACGCTTGGCGGATTGGCTGTCGCTATCGGCGAACTTATGGACGACGCCATCGTGGACGTGGAAAACGTGTTCCGTCGTTTGCGCGAATGGAGAGCCGGCGATAAGAAAGAGCCCGCTACGAGCGTCATATTCAAAGCGTCGAGCGAGGTTAGAAATTCAATCGTATACGCGACGGTTCTCGTGGCCATCGTCTTCCTGCCGGTATTTTTTATCCCGGGCGTGGAAGGACGATTGCTGGCATCGCTCGGCGCGGCGTATCTCATATCGCTCATCGCTTCACTCGTGGTCTCACTTAGCGTCACGCCTGTCCTGTGTTCACTTCTTCTTGTCAAAGGCAAAACCGACGAACATGAAAAAGAAACCGCGTTCGTCGGCTTTTTGAAGCGGATCATTACGCCAGGAATCCGATGGTGCATTGGTCATGTTAAAACCCTGCTAGTAGTAATCGCGCTGGCATTGACAGCATCGGCCGGCCTGTATCTTGTTTCAGGAAAAGAAGGAATACCGCCATTCAACGAAGGATCCGCGACCGTTCTCATTCTGATGCCGGTCGGCACGGACGTGGATACTTCAAACCAGTACGCCTCGCGCGTAGAGTCTGCCTTGATGTCAATCAAGGGCGTCCGTCGCGTCAGTCATATCACGGGACGAGCGGGGGTCGACGCGCACGAAAGCGGCGCGAACCGCAGTGAGACGCAGGTGATTTTCGAACCCGGACTTGAAAAAGATCGCGAAAAGCTGTTCGCGGAAATTCAAGAAGTTCTCAATAAATTCAGCGGCGCGGAATTCAGTCTCGGGCAACCCATCACCCATCGCGTCGAAGAACTGCTTTCGGGAACCCGCGCGCCTGTCGTTATCAAGGTATTCGGCGATAATCCTACGGACATGAAACTCGCGGCGGACATGGTAGTGGCCGAGCTTGCAAAGGTTCCTTCAATGAAAAACGCCCAAGTTCAAAAAGACGTCATCGTGCCCGAATTCCGAGTGTACGTCGACCGCAATCGGTTAGCGGAAGCGGGGCTTTCTTCTGGAGAAGTCGCAGACGAGTTGGAAATGGGTTTGATGGGATCGGACGTCGGCCAGGTTCGGCTCGGCTCGGCGTCGGTGAACGTAGTCGCCCGCTTCGATCCGCAATCAAAAGGCAACACCTTCTCTTTGCGCGACCTGTCGCTCGCCTTTGACGGCGCTCCTTCCGTCGGCAGCGCGGCGGACGTGAAAGTGGAAGGCGGACGGAATCGCTATAGCCACGAAGGCGGCAAACGAATCTTGACCGTAACTTCCAACTATCAAGGATCTAACATCGTGGGGGACGTGGAAAAAGTCCGAACCGCTCTCTCCAAGCAATCATTGCCAGTCGGAGTGACATTGTCCTACGAAGGAACATATAAAAGCCAGAAAGAAAATACCAAGCGCTTGTCAATATTTTTCTTGATCGGCCTGATTCTTATCTTCTCCGTACTGTACAAAGCGTTCAAAAACAGTTCCATCGTGTTGCAAATCATGTTGAACATTCCAACCGTGTTCATCGGCGGAATAATCGGAGTGTGGTTGAC
>JBBTQP010000002.1:12742-16488 GCA_038065635.1 Patescibacteria group bacterium
AAACTCTATCACTGTTACAGATCAAAAACCCGGCGACGAAGCCATGATCGAAATGGTTTCCATCGAAAAGAAAGGGTTTGTCGTCGTGCACGAAGATGACGGCGGCAAAGTCGGAAAGATCGTCGGAACCAGTTCCTTGCTTAACGCCGGTGAAACAAAAGAAGTAACGGTCATGATGAAAATTCATGCCGGTCTCTCGCACTTGGCCATGTTGCATGTCGATAATGGCGACGGCGTATTCGATGAAAAACAGGACCTGCCGCTTAAAAATGAAAACGGCGATTACGTCATGATGTCCTTCAAGGGCGAAGGCGAAGCCATGAAAACCGAAGAAAAGAAAATGGAATAAACCAATCCTGACATGGACCATCCTCGGCACGAAACAATGAACCATCATAACGGAAACGATGGACGCATGAACCATTCACATCACGATATGGCGGAACATGCGGCTCATGACATGTCAAAGATGAGCCACATGAACCATGAAGCGGCAATGACAAACCCGCAAATGGCCAAGGAGATGGAGGCGGACATGCGGCGACGATTCTGGATCGCGTTCCTGCTGTCCATACCGATCTTCTTCTATTCGCCGGTCGGCGCCGCAATTGTCGGAAGCCAAATCCCCTCTCCAATCCCGATCAACTGGCTATTGTTCCTGCTAACGACTCCCGTGGTTTTTTGGAGCGGATCAATTTTCATCACCGGCACATACTACTCGTTAAAGAGCCGAAAATTGAACATGTCCGTTCTTGTCGCGACTGGCGTGCTGGCGGCCTATTTCTTCAGCGTACTTCTCACGCTCACTGTCGGCGGCGAGACGTTTTACGAGGCCGCGGCTCTGCTTGTTACTTTCGTGCTGTTCGGCCACTGGATGGAAATGAAGTCGCGGCGCGGAACTTCGGACGCGCTCCGCGCCCTGTTCGATCTCGTTCCTCCGCAGGCCATGGTTTTGCGCAAAGGCAAAGAAATAACAATTCCAAGCGCGGAGATCGAAAAAGGAGATATCGTGGTAATCCGTCCCGGTGATAAAATCGCGGTTGACGGGGAGGTGGTTGAGGGAAACAGCTCGATCGATGAATCGCTCGTGACAGGCGAGTCCATTCCGGTACTGAAAAATATCGGCGACCGCGTCATCGGCGGTTCGATCAACCAAAACGGATCGCTCCAATTCCGCGCCACAAAGGTTGGAAATGAAACCGCGTTGGCGCAAATAATCAAATTGGTCGAGACGGCGCAAAATTCCAAAGCCCCGGGCCAACGCATTGCCGATAAAGCCGCGGCCATACTTGTAATCGTCGCCATATCCGTCGGTGTAATAACTTTCTTCAGCTGGTTATTCTTTGGCAATGCATCATTCATCACAGCCCTGACGTTCGCCATTTCCGCCATAGTCATCGCCTGTCCCGACGCGCTGGGACTCGCAACCCCGACGGCTGTCGCTGTCGGTACAGGCATCGGAGCGAAACACAATATCCTGATAAAAGATGCGACGACGCTCGAGCAAACTTCAAAAATTCAGGCGATCGTCTTGGACAAAACCGGAACGCTAACCGAAGGCAAGCCCAAAGTCACGGAGATTGCCGTGGCGCAGGGTTTTTCGGAGCAGGACGTGCTCTTAACCGCGGCATCAGCCGAAAAAAAATCCAATCATCCGATCAGCAAAGCGATCTTGGACGAGGCGAAAAAGCGAGGAGCTCCCATGGATGAAAACGTTTCTGATTTCGAAGCCATCGGAGGCCACGGCGTTCGTGCGACTGTCGGCGGCAAACAGGTGTTGGCGGGAACGGAAAAATTAATGCTCGACAGCGGCGTGTCACTTGATTCGCTCCAGTCGGAAATCAACCGATTGCTTTCATCCGGAAATACGATCAGCATCGTGGCGATCAACGGCGTTGTCGCTGGCGCCATCGGCGTCGCGGATCAGATTAAGCCGACCGCTAAAAAGGCGGTTGCGGGCATGCAGGCCTTGGGATTGGAAGTTGCCATGATTACCGGCGATCATGAACGGGTTGCAAAAGCGGTTGCGAAAAAACTCGGTATCAAAAGAGTATTCGCTCATGTCGTTCCTGAAGAAAAGGCGACATACGTCAAAAAACTCCAAAAAGAGGGAAAATTCGTCGCCATGGTCGGCGACGGCATAAATGACGCTCCGGCTCTCGCGCAAGCCGATATCGGCATAGCGATTGGAGCCGGAACTGACGTCGCAATCGAGACCGCTAACATCGTGCTCATGAAATCCGATCCGGCTGATATTCTCGCCGCGATTAAACTCTCCAAAGCGACGGTCAGGAAAATGAAACAAAATCTTTTTTGGGCGGCAATCTACAATGTGCTGGCAATCCCGATCGCCGCAGGAGCGTTTTATACTTCCTTCGGCTGGGTTCTTCGTCCGGAAATCTCCGCGCTATTAATGTCCGCATCGTCCATCATCGTGGCGACGAATGCGGTTCTGCTTAAAAGAGTGGAAAAAAACTTAACAAGCTAATGCGTATGGGAATACTTGTTCTTGTTCGGCACGGGGAATCGAGATGGAATTTGTGCAACCGTTTCACCGGTTGGATTGACGTACCGTTGAGCGAAAAAGGGATAAAAGAGGCGGAACGTTGCGCCGCGCACTGCAAACGCTACGAATACTCTGCGGCCTTCACGTCAAAGCTGACTCGCGCTCAAGAAACGCTGCTCATTATTCTATCGCAGCAAGGCAAGACCGGTGTATTCCAACATGATGATGACCCGAGATATTCCCGTCGGATCAGTGGCTCTAATCGATGCGGTGGCGGAGATATACCAATTTTTTCAAGCGCCGCGCTGAACGAGCGTTACTATGGAGCTCTCCAAGGGATGGAGAAGACTGCGGCTGAACGAAAATTCGGAAAAGAAAAAGTACGTGCGTGGCGGCGTGGCTACACGGACAGACCGCCTAACGGAGAAAGTCTAGAGGAAGCGCATGCGAGAATGCATCCGTATCTGGTAAAAAAAATTCTTCCGAGGGTACGGCGCGGAGAAAACATCCTTGTCACAGCCCATGGAAATACGCTTCGTGCGGCAATCAAACATCTTGAAAAAATTTCCGATCAAGAGATCTCGTATATCGACCTGCCTGCTACCAGGCCTCTTGTCTACGAATATCGCAACGGCGGATTCGTGCGGATAGCTGGAGAATATCAGATGGACAGACCGCTTCGTTAAATTGATATATACTGTCATTGCGAGGAGTAGCGACGACGTGGCAATCTAATGTAATAATTCAACAAATACGAACTTATTCTTTTTAACAGATTCTATGCAACACAATTTGGGAAAGCTCGATAGGATTCTCCGATTCGCGCTCGCCTTTTGGTGGCTTGGCCCTTGGGCGCCGCGATACGATTTCGACTTGGTGAATTGGCTCATTCTCTTTGTAGGATTGGTGGCTCTCTTCGAGAGTTTCACGGCATGGTGCTGGCTCCACACCGCGTTTAAAATAGATAACAAAAATCAATAAACCTAAACTCTATGATGTCTTCCTACTACAACATGATGGGATACGGTGCCGGCTTCGGTTGGCTCACAGTGCTTCTTCTTTGGGTTCTGCTCATCCTCGGCATCGCCGCGCTTTGGAAATACGTTTCAAAAAAATAAAACGAAACTTTACACAAAAATTGCCTATAGGCAATTTTTGTGTAAATGAAATGATAAAAAAATGAGCATGAAAAAGCCCGGTATCTCCTGTCGGGCTTTGTGAGTGAAGCAGGATTCTCCCC
>JBBTQP010000003.1:0-3177 GCA_038065635.1 Patescibacteria group bacterium
GGCAATCTAGTAAGAGTAATATATCCTCTGATTAGATTGCCACGCCCCTGCTGGGGCTCGCAATGACAGAGGGGGTAGATTGCTACGCTTTTCAGTATATTGGCTACGCAATGACGCATTATCGCATCTTCTTCGCTCGGAGGTAGCCGATGACGGCAGTCATAGCGCGTTGTTCGACGGGATTCAGCTCTTTTTTCGCGAGCTTCGAGATGCGTTCGAGAAGATCGAGTCCTTCTTTTGAAGATTGGGACTTTCCAGCTTTTTCAAACTTCGTCAGGAAAGTCCGGACGGTTTTCATAAGATCCGTTCCTGCGGTTGCGAGTTCGTCCGCGGACGGAGTTTCTTTTCGTTCACGCATAATCTCGTCTTCCAGCGCCTCTTGCATCTCCATGTCACGACGTTTGCCTTCAAGTTTGTTTATCGGACCATACCAATACGATTCCAACATTCTAGTAACCGCGCGGACATTGGATCGTTTCACTTCGTGACTCAATATGAGGTTGAGCGCGCGTTCCAAAACGCCGTTCGAGAGCTTGCTGATGGATTCCATATCGCCTGCGCCTATGTCTTGAAGAAGTTTATCGATTACTTCTTGCGATTCTTTCAGTTGTTCGGAAATAACCGACTCGGATTTTTTCTCAAGTTCGGAGAGCGCTGGGCGAGAGAGACCGACCGCGTCTTCGAGCGACTCTGCGCCTGAGGACGGAGTGCCGTCGATCGGGATTACGCGGATACCGCCGTCAGCCGTGGGCCATGGAACGAACGCGGTCGCATGAGAGTTCCGCATCTGCGCCTCTTTGCCGTGCATACTGAAACCTGCGAGGATCCCTGCGGATATCCCGGCCTCGCGAAGCGCGGCGCACACTATCTGCGCGTAATCCGCACACACTCCTGCAAAGCGTTTGCCCTTGAACTTGTTTTTATCGTCGCTCATATTCCGCAATTCCGTAAGCCGCATCTCCGACATCATAATCTGCTCCTCAACCGTCTTCCCTAATTTCTGCCGACTTACTTCGTCGTTACTTTCGTCATAGTATCCGAGCGAACGAACCATTTCCTCGATGCGAATCACCTTTTCTTTTGGAGAGAGCTCCTGAAATACTTTCATTCGAAGCTCGGTCTGCAAATCCTGAGGAAGACGGGCAAGAGATGCGGAAAAGATCGGTGCCATAGTCTTTTTCAAATCTTTTTTTGAAAGTCGCGTATTCCTTTTTATCTACGTCCTCCATTGGCTGAAACGTAAGCTTGCGTTCAATGGAATACAAAACCTTAACCGCACCCTTTGGAACTTCCGCCGTAGCCTCTCCAAGACTGTTCACCGTAGCTTGCATTGGAATTTCTTTTCCGAACTTCGTGACTGCGCGGATACGTTCAGGAATAAGCCGCGCATCAGTCGGCATTGGAAGAAGGACGCGAGATCCGGGCTTGGCGGATGTAAGCGCGATCGTCGTCTCTTTCGTCGGAGGCATTAGCTCGCGATGAACCGGAAAAAAAGTTTTCTCCCAACATTTGGACTCTTTGGAATATCATCCGTATATTCCGGTTGCAAGAAGCGAGTCAATTGGTTCGCGAGATTCTAAAACCATACGCGTATCAGACAGGGCTTCCGCTCCTCCGCCCATCATTTCCCATGACGGATTATCAAGAAAAGCGGCTTCTGGATTACCGCGGAGCGACTCTCCACCTTTGCCGCGAAACAATCCGGTGAATCGATCCCACATTGATGTCGTGTTCGGCGCTGTGCGATATGGCATCATGCGCTTGACCAGTAATTCCGCGAGGAGATCCGGCGATCGATCAGGGACAGCCGCGTTCGTGCGAAGAAACGCTCGCGCCGTATCCAAATCCATCTTCGACGTGTCCGTAAAAATCCTAGCCATGAGCGGCGAGTGCTCCATCCTCTCTCGTTCCCTCTGCTTTTGCACTTCTGGAAACAAAGCGAGAGCATCCAAAAAAGTTTTCACATCTTTCAACTCCGGATTTCTGACTAGATTTAGAATATCAACAATGTCGTCATCCCACCCAAGATATTTAACTTCTCTGGGCGGCGTTCCATGAACCCTCATGTTCCATATTTCCTCCTCAGTCCATTGAAAACGCTCAGAGCGTTGAAGTAGCGACTGATCTAAAACATATTTATCAGACTCTCGATCAAATCTGACGGATATTCCTTCGTCCTTTAACTCCTTCAATAATTCACCCAATACCGCTCCTTTTTTCATTGCGTCTATCTGCCGATACGCAACGACACGAGCTTGATTGAGTTGCTTAACCGTCTGCTCCGGATCGAGTTTGTATTTTTCCGCGAACGCTCGAAGTTCATCCTCGGTTATCGTTGGTTGATGAAGAATCGGATCTTGTGCGAATCCATGAAAACGTTCTTTGATCGGCCCAGTGTAAAATCGCCGTTCCAAAACCTCGGCAATCTCCGCAAGATAATTCTCCGCCATCCGTTCTCCGCGGCTCCGCGTCGACGCAACTCCTTCGGCCTTCCTCTGCGACGATTCAATGGGCGCGCGGCTTCGAACTAGATCGGCGTAGAAGCGATCAACGTCCTGGTAATTCGGAGCTTGATGTTTTTCAGCAAATTTTTGCTGAAATTGCGCGGTCTCCAAACCTTTTGCCGTCAAATGTGCGATTCCGCTTCTAAAATTCTTCGTACGCATTCTGTCCAATGCACCAAGAACTGAAACGAACGCTCTTTCAGTTGGCGTGTTCACACTGGATTTTGAACGTTCGCCTATCAGACGATCTACCACTTGTTGATGTTTAAGTAAGTAGCCAGGACTTAAAACCGCGTCTTGCAATTCCTCCGGCGTAAACAAAAGCCGATCCGCCAACCGGATACCGTCTTCAGTCGAATGTTCAAAAACCCGAGCCACGATATTTATCCGCTCCTCTTTATCTCCCTTCCGTAACTCCTTCTCAATCCTCTCAAACAAAACCTCCCGCCGTTCCTCCATTGAAGGCGGTTGCTCCGCTTTTTCTTGCCTAAAACTCGCCACGCGTCGCGCTTCCGGCATACAAAGCAGTATATCACCTCCCCAATCCTCCGACGTCCAACGTCGGAAAGCCAACCTCCAACATAAACTCCGACGTCCGACGTCGGAAAATACCGAAAAGAGACCGTTGCAAAACCTTAGCTTTTTATGGTGGATTTTGATGCTCGAAAATGGT
>JBBTQP010000004.1:0-1914 GCA_038065635.1 Patescibacteria group bacterium
TTGGTGCGTCGGCTGGGAATCGAACCCAGAACCTTGGGCTTAAGAGGCCCCTGCTCTAACCAATTGAGCTACCGACGCAAGTGGATATAACAGTCATTATTCCATTCGAAAATCGTTGGGATCATAAGCGATTGAGTGAAGAGAGTCAAGGATGTCGCGCGGCTTTAACTGGCTATTTCTTCAACAATAGCAATACAAGGCCGATCATCTTCTCTTTCTCTTTCGGATGGCTTTCCGCCACAAGTAGCGTTAACGCCGTAAGCGCGGGCGGCGTCATCCGTGACGTATCCAAAATTCGCGCTTTTCTCAAAAACCACACGAAAGCAAAAGCTCCAGAACGCTTATTTCCATCCACGAACGGATGATTCTTGACCATGAAATACAAAATATGAGCCGCTTTTTCTTCGACCGTCGGGTAGAGATCTTTTCCGCCAAATGTTTGGAAAACATTGCCGACAATTCCAGAAATACTGCCGTTCGTGCGTTCAGTACCAAAAAGCTCGGTAATTTCTCCTTGACTGGTAAGTTCCTGTTTCAATTCTTTAAGCGCATGGGACAAATCATCCGCCGACACCTTCACCTGTTTTTTTGTAACGCCGACAATCGGAAAATGAGATTTGTCATACGCGTCAAGCGAGAACCAAGTTCCGGCAAAAAGTTTTACGAGCTCGAGTACACTTTTGGTATCTACATTTTCGCCAGATGGTAACAGCGCCTTTATTTGTTCGACCGCTGTCAAAAATGACTCGTAGTTCTTACTGATTCGACGACGATTAATGGTATATCCTTCAATGATATGAGCGCGGAGCGTGTTAGTTGCCCACTGTCGAAACTCAATGGCAACTTTTGAATTCGCCCGATATCCAACCGCTAATATCACATCCAAAGAATACAGAGCCACGGGCTTGTCTGAATTTGCAATATGCATTTTTTGCATATTGCTTTCTTGATCAACTTCTCCATCTGTAAAAATGTTGTTCGTATGACGAGACACGACAGATTGATCAATATCAAAAAGCTGCACTATTTGAGATTGCGTCGCCCAAATCGTTTCATTATTATAATCACCCTTTAACTCAATCGCGCCGGATTTCGCTTGGTAGATAACAATCCCATCCGTCTTCAATCTTCTTTGAACCATATGAACCTGATGATA
Source organism: Patescibacteria group bacterium (assembly GCA_038065635.1). Classification (GTDB taxonomy): domain Bacteria; phylum Patescibacteriota; class Patescibacteriia; order 2-12-FULL-60-25; family 2-12-FULL-60-25; genus JAHJFW01. The sequence goes on from JBBTQP010000004.1 coordinate 1,157, forward strand.
ACACAAAAACATTACTAATAACGACCGCAACAACCCTATCCCTTGCTCCCTTTCTATTTTTTAGATACAGTCGCACGGCTTTTGCACACGGCCGGTTCGTCTTGATTCACGTCGTTTTCTTGCTCCCGTAGTTCAACGGATAGAATGCGGGCCTCCGAAGCTCGAGATCCAAGTTCGATTCTTGGTGGGAGCAAAAAAATGATGTGCGAATTTTTCGTGCTATCCTATCTGTCATATGAAACGGAGTATTTCAATTATCGGCGCAGGAAACGTGGGCACTGCTTTCGCTGCAATGCTCTCGCATCACAAACGGCCGGTGAAAATTTATTGCATCGAACGCGATGTTGAGGACGACATAAACTGCAGAAGGATAAACTCAAAATATCTGCATGGAGTAAAATTACCGCCGAATGTAAGCGCGACTGCCTCCATTAAGGAATCTTTAGAAGGAGCGGACATCGTGATAGTCGCGGTACCGCGATTCGCCTTGCCCGAAGTCTACGCCGCAGCCGCTCCGCACATTGCTTCGGATTCCGCGATCGGCGTATTAACAAAGGGGCTCGATCAACATACCGGTGAGCCTGCGGCGCTCTCTTTTGCGCGACTCCTTCCACCCAGGTTACGAAAACGAATCGTTATGATCGGAGGACCTGCCATCGCCAACGAGCTCGCAGGAAACACGCCGGCAGGAATCATCCTCGGAGGAAAAAACAAAGACGCGGTTCATACGCTAAAGCGCGCTCTGGAGAGTAAAACGG
>JBBTQP010000005.1:0-14390 GCA_038065635.1 Patescibacteria group bacterium
GGGGTAACATATATTCCTCTATGAAAAAATTATGCAGTGTGACGTTTGAAGAAGTCGTATCGGTGGAAAATCTCTGTGAAGCATGGCAGGAGTTTATCCGAGGAAAGCGAAAGAAGAAAGACGTGCAAGAGTTCATGATCCACCTTGGCGATGAGATCGCCAATCTGCATGCGGCCTTAATGAGCGGTCAATATACGCACGGGGAATATAAACATTTTCGTATTAACGATCCGAAGCCACGAGACATACACAAAGCGACGGTGCGAGACAGACTGCTACATCATGCGATCCATAGAAAATTATACCCATTTTTTGCAAAGCTTTTCATTTCGGATTCGTTTTCATGTCAGAACAAAAAAGGATTACACCGAGCGCTTGAACGTTTTGAGAGTCTTGCTAGAAAAGCGAGTCGGAATAACACGCGAACGTGTTGGATTTTGAAATGCGACATTCGGAAGTTTTTTGCCAGCGTTGATCACGTTATCTTGATTGCTATTTTACGAGAACGAATAACGAACTCTCGTTTGCTCGATTTATTAGAGCGAGTAATCAGGAGTTTCGAGACGAGGCATGGCAAGGGGATACCGCTCGGCAATTTGACCTCTCAACTTTTCGCAAACGTCTACATGAACGAGTTAGATTATTTCGTGAAGCACGAACTCCGGATGAAACATTATGCTCGGTATGCCGATGATTTTGTTTTTCTGTCGCACGACCGATCAGAGCTATTGGGTTGTTTGCCAAAAATTGCATCGTTCTTATCCGGATCACTTGCTTTGGATCTTCATCCGAACAAGGTTTTCATAAAAACACTCGCCTCCGGAGTCGATTTCCTCGGTTGGGTGCATTTTCCACATCATCGCGTTTTACGCACGAAGACGAAGCAGCGCATGTATAAACGCATCGGTCATAATCCGAATCGCCAATCCATTGAATCGTATCTCGGGCTTCTATCACACGGCGACGCGCATGGAATATCGAAAAGATTGGAGAATCTTTGGTGGTTGTTGTCATTAAAATACTGAAAAAAGAACGCACATCATCTTCATCTTGCCTCTTTTTTTCGCACGGCGTAGTCTGTCCGTATTATGGAAATGATTTTTACCGATGAAAATTTTGATGCCGAGGTTTTGAAATCTTCCGTGCCGGTTCTCGTCGACTTTTGGGCGCCGTGGTGCGGGCCGTGTATTACAATGGGACCGATCGTGGAAGAGATCGCGGATGAAGTAGCTCCTGAAACAATGAAGATAGGGAAGTGCAATGTGGATGAAAGCGGAAAGGCGGCGCAGCAGTATAATATCCTCTCAATTCCGACGTTTCTCGTGTTCAAGAAAGGCGTGGTAGTGGAGCAGGTATCAGGTTCAATGAGTAAAGAAGCGCTTATGGAGCGAATAAAAAAACATGTCGAATAAAATCATCATCATCGGCTCCGGACCTGCCGGATGGACGGCCGCGATTTACGCGAGCCGCGCGTTACTTTCTCCCGTGCTTTTCGAAGGCGCGGAACCAGGAGGGCAATTGACGACTACGACTGAGGTGGAAAATTTTCCGGGCTTTCCAGAAGGCGTAATGGGGCCGGAGTTGATGAAGAAATGCAAGGAACAGGCGAAGAAGTTCGGAACGGAGATAATTTCCGAGTTCGTGGAAGTCGTGGATTTTTCATCGCGTCCGTTCAAGGTCACGTCCAAGGGAAAAGTCTATGAAGCAGAAACAGTAATCATCTCAACCGGCGCTTCCGCTCGTCGTCTCGGTCTTCCGAGTGAAAAAGCGCTGTACGGTCACGGCGTTTCAGCGTGCGCGACTTGTGACGGGTTTTTCTTCAAAGGAAAAAAGGTGATCGTCGTTGGAGGAGGGGACGCGGCAATGGAGGAGGCGGATTTTCTTACGCGCTTTGCTAACGAGGTAACGATCGTTCATCGAGGTAGCGCGTTTCGCGCGTCTAAGATCATGCAAGATCGCGTTACTCAAAATAAAAAAATCAATGTCGTGTGGAACTCGGAAGTCGTCGAGGTTCTCGGAGCGGATGTCGGTCGCGTCACGGGAGTGAAATTGAAAGATGCTACGACCGGAGAGATTCGAGAAATGCAGACTGACGGAATGTTTACGGCCATTGGTCACGAACCAAACACCGCGTTGTTCAAAGGCGTTCTCGATCTGGACGAAAGAAACTATATCAAAACAATTCCCGGCACGTCGCAAACAAATATCCCCGGAGTTTTTGCCGCGGGAGACGTCCAAGACGCGAAATATCGCCAGGCGATTACCGCGGCCGGATCCGGCTGTATGGCAGCGCTTGAAGCAGAGAGATTTTTGGCGAAAAACGAATAGAAAAACACGACTTGTCATTGGTCTATTAAGGGTATATCCTAAACAGGTAATCGTTTGCATTTATTCTTTATTTTCATTTTATGAAAAAAGTCATAGCCCTCGTTTCCATCATGTCCATGGCGGGAACAATCTTGGCGCCAATGGCAGCGTTTGCGGAAGAAAACACCGCAGCTACTTCCGTCACAAGTGACGCGAAAACGCGTTGTCTGGAAAAGATTGAGAAAAAGACAGGTGAACTCGAGAAGCGTCGAGTTGAGGAAACTTCCAAGCGCGAATCTCGAAAAGCGGAGCTGGATCAAAAGTTTTATGAAAGGACAAGCGATCGTGACGCCAAGCTTTCAAAAGCACGCGAGGAATGGGATAAAAAGCTAGCAGAACGAAAGGCGAAAAAGGATGCAAAAATGCCGGAAGAATTGAAAGCGGCATGGGAGACGTATCAAGCTGCGTTGAAAGCCGCTATTGCGACAAGGCAGACGGCGCACGATGCGGCGGTTACGACATTCCGCGGCGCAGTCAAGACCGCAAACGACACGCGAAAGGCGGCGGTGGATGCGGCGATCACAACGCGTCGCGCGGCGGTAGACGCGGCAATAGCGGAGCTGAAACTCGCGTGTGACAAAACGAGTGCAGAACAGCTTGTGGCTTTTAGGAAATTCAGCGATGCCGTTACGGCCGCAGTTCGTGCAGCGAACGATACGATCGTCGCGGCGCAAAGAGCTCATTACGACGCGATTCGAGCAGCTACGAAAACACGTAATACAGCTTTAGAAAAAGCTCGCACTGATTTCCGAGCGACTCACGAGGCCGCGCTAAAGGTCTGGAACGATGCGCGAAACGCGTATTGGAAAGCCAAGTGGGAGGCCAAAAAGCAGAGCGTAACTACACCGACGCCCGTTACCCCGTAGTAAAAGCGAATAATGCAAGGGATAACCCCCGTCTGCCATGGCGGGGGTTTGGATTACCGCTTCACGCCGCTTCTATTGACGAAAATCCGAATATTTCCTATTATTCCGCTACTAACTACTCACTGGGCGATCACAGGGATACGCCCCTACTCACTACCCATGTTAAGCATCAGATTATCGCGCATCGGAAAGCGCAAACAACCGGTATACCGACTTATCGTGACCGAAAAGGGACGCGATCCGTGGGGTCGTAACCTGGAAATTCTAGGTCAGTATAATCCGCGCACTTCACCTTCCACGGTTAATTTTAAGGAGGATCGAATAAAGTATTATCTCAGCAAGGGCGCGCAGGCATCCAACACGGTTTGGAACCTTCTCGCCGATTTGAAGTTGGTCGAAGGAGCCAAGCGCAATAAGGTTACGATAACGAAAAGACGAAAGGACGCGTTGGCGAAAAAAGCGACAGCGTGATATCCTCGCCGCGTAATTAGTAACTAATCCATTATTAGCCGCCGATATGGCAGAAACTTTTAAGGATCAGGAGTTTATTGAGTCTCTGGTGAAGTCCATAGTGAATCACCCGGAAGACGTTAAGACGGAGCGAACGGTCGACGACCGCGGTGTTCTCATCACGCTCCACATTAATCAAGAGGATATGGGGTACGTCATCGGCCGACAGGGCCAGACCGCTCGCGCGCTGCGCATCCTTTTGAAGACGGTTGGCGCAAAAGCCAATGCCCGTGTGAACCTCAAGATTTACGAACCCGAAGGCGAGCGCCGCGCGTACCACGAACGACGCGGAGTAGAAGGCGCAGCTGCAGAACCGGAAAAGCGTCACGGCGACGCTGGACTAGTATCCGACTCCGACCTCGCGGATTTGGGGATATAAACCCGCCCTGAGCAGAGTCGAAGGGAATCGACAAGATTCAAAAACCATGGGAACATAACCCATGGTTTTTGATTTTCCGTCATTGCGAGGAGTAGCAACGACGCGGCAATCTAATAAAAGTAATTATTTTACTTTGATTGGATTGCCACGCGCTTTCAGTATATGCGCTCGCAATGACAAAGAGAAATATGCAAAAAAAATCGTCAAAGAAATTAATCGTAGACATTCTTTCCATCTTTCCCGAGATGTTTCCCGGTTATGTTGAGGCTTCCATTATTGGTCGCGCGCAACGCTCCGGTCTTTTGCGGATTTCTTCTCATCAGCTTCGCGATTGGACGCACGACAAACATAATAAAGTTGATGACCGTCCATACGGTGGCGGTCCGGGGATGGTTATGAAAGTCGAGCCGTTTCATGAGGCGCTCGTCGCATTAAAACTACGCACAAAAAAAGGCGCCAAGACCGCAGCTGGTAAGAAAGTGCGCGTAATCCTAACTAGCGCGAAAGGAAAGATGTTCACGCAGAAAGATGCGATCCGTCTCTCGAAAATTAATCGTCTCGTCTTTCTATGCGGCAGATACGAGGGAGTGGACGAGCGCGTGGCGAAGAAATTGGCAGACGAGGAATTATCGATCGGTCCTTACGTTTTGACCGGAGGGGAGTTGCCGGCGCTTGTGATGATCGACGCAATTTCACGTTTGCGCTCCGGAGTTTTGGGAAAGGCAGAATCTCTTTCAGAAGAATCTCACGCGACTCCGGGGATCCTCGAATATCCTCAATATACTCGACCTGAAAATTATCTCGGTTGGAAAGTTCCGAAGCAGCTTCTAACCGGCCATCACGCCGATATCGCCGCATGGCGAAAATGGTTTATGCGCGGCGGAGACGAAAGCGCCACTTAACAATTTCTACGAGAAGGATATTAATGAAAGCGAATATGAAAACGCCAAGAAGCCAGATAGGCGGCAGAGCGGAAGTTTTTAGGATACGTTGTAGGAATGGAGCATAGACCGCAGCCAACGTCAGACCGATTCCGAAGCAGACGCTGATTGTAAGCAGGTGGTTTGAAAAAATCGAGTAGGTCCCGATTCGACGATGCAGACTGCGGAAGGAAAACGCGACGATTAGCGAATAGAGCGAGAAGGATGAAAATATGAACGTACGTACTATCGCATCAGGGAAGCCGAATTTGGTTAATGCCAAGTATAAAAGTAAGAGTACGGCACTTCCAATAAAACCGATGAAGAGGATAAGGATTTTTGACTCCGCATCTATTATTGCACGTGCGCCTCGCTTTGTTCGCGCGTGTACGTCGGATTCGGTTTCGAATGCGTAAGAGATAGCAGGAAAGCTGTCCGAGAAAAAGTTTACGAAAAGTATTTGCAGGGCGTTGATTGGCAGGGCGAGTCCTGCGAGCAGGGATCCTCCGATGAGGAATATTTCATGCATGGCGTTGGAAAGCAAATAAACAATAACTTTTCTTATGTTAGCTATGATCCGCCGTCCTTCCTCGATCGCCGCAACGAGTGTCTCGAAATTATTATCCATCAAAATCAGATCCGCCGCCGCCTTCGCCACCTCGCTCCCCGCGCCAACAGCAACTCCGATGTCCGCCGCCTTTAGCGCAGGTCCGTCGTTTACTCCGTCGCCGGTTACTGCCACGATTTCACCTTGTTCTTTGTAGAGATTAAGAATTTGTACTTTTTGCTCCGGTGATACACGCGCGAAAACCGCGATATTTTTCAAACGCTTAATGAGGTCGCGATGCGTCATTCCCTCAAGTTCGCTTCCGGTTATTACGAGTTGATTTCGATTGAGCAAGCCAAGCTCGCGCGCGACGAAAGTGGCTGTGCCATTATGATCTCCGGTAACGACGACTGTCTGTACTCCGGACGCGGTCATACGTTCTATGGCGGATTTAACGCTCGGACGAATGGGGTCTCGAAACGCCAGAAGTCCAAGGAACGAGTATTGCGATTTGTCGTCATGAGTTCCGTTGCGACGCGCCACTCCGAGAAGTCGTTCGCCGGATTTCGCTCGAGAGTCGATTATTTTCAGGATTTGTTTTTTTCCATCCTCTTCCGTCTCGCAAAATCCAAGGATGATTTCAGGCGCGCCGAGCATCACCGAAAAGTTGCCGTTGGAGTTACGAGCAGTAGTGACAGAATATTTGTTGGTTGAGTTGAAAGGGATGCGATCGATTATTTTATGTTGTTTTTCAAAGTCATGAAGCTTGATTCCTTTTTGTCCGGCCGCTTGTACGATCGCGGTTTCAAGCGGACGTCCGGAAAGCCGCCATTCACCGATCGGGGCATTTGGATTTTCCAGAACCACATCCGTATTTAGAAGCGCGGCCGTTATCAACTCTTTTTCACTGTCTTGCTCGTCAGAAGCCGGAAGAATAGCCGAAAGAGATAATTTCGCCTCGGTTAACGTCCCTGTTTTGTCGGTTAGAATAACGGTGGTTGAGCCGAGAGTTTCGGCGGCCAGCATTTTTCGAACAACTCCCTTTTTTTTCGCCAATCGTTCAACTCCAACGGCGAGAATAACTGTTACGGCAACAGGCAGTCCCTCGGGAACGGCGGACACGGCGACCGCGACCGCGATTAGGAACATGTCTTTGATTGCGATTCCGCTAAAGATGCCGCTGATGAAAAGTACGAGAGTCCCAACGATTATTGCGAGTCCGCTCCATCCTGCGAAGCGAGTTACCGCGCGTTGCAGAGGAGTCGGTTCGCGGCGTTGTTTTGCCGTGAGAGAAGCGATGCGACCGAACTCTGTATTTTCACCTGTTGCTGTTACGACAGCGGTGGCATATCCGTCAACGACCAGAGTTCCGCCATAAAGCATGCATGTCCTATCGGCGAGCGGCGCGGAAGGCGAGACTGGGCGCAGTGTTTTTTGAACCGGAAGAGACTCGCCCGTCAAAATAGCCTCGTCTATACCGAGGTGGTTTGCGGAAATAATTCTCGCGTCTGCCGGAACGCGGTTGCCGATCGAAAGATGGATGATGTCTCCAGGAACCAGCTTGGTCGCATCCATTTCACGTTCTTGATTTTCACGGCGTACGCGAGCTTGCGTGCGAATGTATGCGTGCAGTTCCTCCAGTACGGATTCGGCTTTATTTTCCTGCCAATAACCGAGCGCTGTATTTACGGTTAGAGCAAGAATTATCACGATCGCATCTATAAATTCTTTTATCGCAAACGTAACAATACCGGCGACCAGCAGAATGAGAATAAGAGGACTGCGGAATTGGTTTAATGCAATAGCCGTTCGTGCAAGCCGAGTTTTCTCTTTTATCGTGTTTTGTCCGAACTTGATCAGCCGCTTGGTGGCCTCGGTATTCGTGAGACCTTCCGCGGTAGTATTAAGCGACGAAAGCGCTTCAGCCGCGGAAATGGACCAGAAGGACGTTTTTTCTTTCATGCGCCAAGTGTATCACGCCACCCGTCTTTTTCCTTGACGAATAGCCATATTTTCGATATTCTCCGCTTCGCATGGCGAGTCACATGGCCCCTTCGTCTAACGGTTAGGACAGCGGCTTTTCAAGCCGTTAACAGGAGTTCGATTCTCCTAGGGGCTACCATTTGAAAAACACCTAAAACTGGTGTTTTTCGTTATCATTTTTTGGATGCTTCGCCTTTCTGCGGTAGGTTTTTTTCGAAACGTGAACTTTCGTAGTCGGCGCGTATGGCTTTCGTATTTTTTTTTCAATATCGCGCACGTTGAAACGCACGACTATCCGTCGGCCTTTTTCCGGCTTCGTGGCGTATGATCTAGATTTTGGCATGATGGGAGTATATCAATTTGATCGTGGAACGAGAAAGTTGAAATGAAAGAGGCCGCACTGCTCGAGATGTGAGCGTGCGGCCTCGGTGTGGCGACGATGCGGGGAGAGGTTCTTGTTCTGCGGTTAATCCGACGGATCGGGGAACCGCAATTACCCTTTTAGGAACCCGTTAGGGTTCACCCTGGCATCGATCACGTCTACGGATCAGACCCGCGTGACCACGACCGTGGTTTCGGTCGGATCATCTCCATGCTTGAATGTCCAGTCCACCGCTTCGCGGATGAGTTCTTCCGAGAACTCCATTGCTTCCTCGAAGGTGATGCCGATCTCCTTCGCCGCGTTACCGGTCTCTCGGCGGTGGTTAGGACCGAGTCGAACTCCGTCTCGGCGGATTTTTGCCTTCAGAACCAAGAGGGCGATTTCGCCCTTGCGCGCGTCGTCCATGATGGCCTCCTTTTTAGCGTCGCGAAACCCTCACGACAAAGGCGTATGGGAATTCCATACAAAAAATAATATATCATAAAATCGCTTTTTTGTCAACCTTACTTGATAACGTGACTACATGTTTACGTATTTGTATCTACTTCCTCTGACCTTCTCTAATTCGCGCGAATTAGAGAAGGTAGGATGCGGGTAACAAAAAAACGCACTCGTCGCGGGTGGTGGTTCCCGAGTGCGGGTGCGTTGGAGTCAGTGGAGAGGCGCGCTTTGGTAACGGGCGTCGCTTACGTCGGTGCGCACCACGAGGGTGAGCGTTGCTTCGAGTCCGTTTTTCATGACCGCGAAGAAAACGCAGTCTTCGCGGCCGACCTTCATGCGGAAACTCTTGTCGTAGTTGAGCTTCTCTTCGAGCATGGTCTTGCCGTCGAAAGGACGGTAGCCCACGCGATAGCCGCGCTCGATCGCCTCGCGCGGAACTTGGAAGACAACCACCGTCTTCCATCCCCAAAGTGCAAGCCAAAGGTGGTTCCACCATTTGGTCGGCGGTGCGCTGTCGTCGCCCATGATGAGGGTGCCACGGATATCCGGCCCCTCGAACCTTTTCCATTCCATAGAACTCCTCCATGCGAGAAGCCCGACGCAGAGAGCCGAGCTGATGATGAAAATAGCGAGTGTGCGGCGGGAAATACGTTTCATGCACTCTCCCGTTGTTGCGAGCATACGATTGCATTAATAGACGGTTTCGTCAACCCGAAAAGGGTTTATCGAATCGCTTTCATCGTGGTACGCTCCAGTCGCTATATGCCTGGCAAAAGACGCTTAAGAGTCCTTGGAATCGAGACGAGTTGCGACGAAACATCGGTCGCGATTTTGGATGTTTCAGAAAAATCTACGCGCATCGTTTTTCACGAAATCGCCTCGCAGATTCCAGCCCACCAAATCTACGGAGGCGTTGTTCCGGAAGTCGCAGCGAGGTTACACGTGAAGGAGATCGTGGAGTTGCTGGATCTGGCGTTATGGGGAAAAACCTCCCCTAACCCCTCCTTCGCAAGGAGGGGGATCGAAGGGGGAGTTAGAGGGGGTCTGAGCCCAGTTGTTTTCGACGCAATCGCCGTCACGCAAGGTCCCGGACTCGCCACAGCTCTTCGTGTCGGCATTGAGGCCGGACGAACGCTCGCGTTTCTTACGGGCAAGCCGATCGTCGGAGTGAATCATCTTGAAGGCCACCTTGCGTCCGCGTGGCTTGTTCCGGAAAATCGTAAACTATGGAAGTTTCCAATCCTATTTCTCCTCGTTTCCGGTGGGCATACGGAGTTAGTTTTGATGAAGGATTTTTGTTCGTACCGCGTCATCGGTAGGACTCGCGACGATGCTTCGGGTGAAGCGTTCGATAAAACCGGAAAGTTGATAGGTTTGAGCTATCCTGCCGGTCCGCAAATCGCAAAGTTCGCAGAAGATGGCGACTCATCCGCATACGACATCCCTCGTCCTATGATAAACGATCCGTCGTTTGATTTTAGTTTTTCCGGTTTGAAGTCCGCGGTTCGTCGTTTGTGGGAGGAAATGTCGGACAAGGAGAAATCCAAGAAAAAAACTCGCGTTGATCTTTGCGCGTCCATTCAGGAAGCCATCGTTGATGTTCTCGTTGCCAAGACCGTGTCCGCCGTGAAAAAATACAAGCCGAGAGCGGTTGCGATCGTCGGTGGAGTATCTGCAAATAAGCGACTACAAGAGCGCATGAGAGATGCGTTGGAAGACACGACCTTGCTTCATGCCGCGCGCGGACTTCATACGGATAACGCCGCGATGATCGCCGCCGCTGGCGCGTGGCGTCTCATGAAGGGGGAGAAGCATGATTGGAAAAAGATTGATGCTGAACCGGAATTGGATCTATGAGAATCGTAACATTAAAACACGGCAAAGACTGTAAGCGATTTCGTGTTCCGACGGAGAAAGACTGGGGAGAGCTAGTAGAATACGTCGCGGAACAAATAAAACCTGGAGATATCCTCGCTCTCTCAGGCGAGCTTGGCGCGGGGAAAACCACTTTCGTGCAGAGTCTGGCAAGAGAATTAGGCGTCAAAAAAAATACCCCAAGCCCCACGTTCGCGCTCATGCGGTCGTACGCAGTTCGGCATCCTAGTATCAAGAGGCTAATTCATGTAGACGCATATCGCATAGAGAACGAACGGGATTTCGTGGCGCTAGATCTCGACGAAGAGATCGCTGATGGAATCAGTGCGGTGGTTATCGAGTGGCCTGAAAACATCAAAAAATGGCTCGGTCGACAGGCGTCCGTTTTGGATCTTTCAATTACTGGATTCTAGGCCTCGGAAACGTCTTCGGCGACAGACTCTATTTCGGCTACGCGTAAAATTTCTTCAACGGACGTCATTCCATCCAATGCTTTTAGTAGGCCGTCTTGTGCCATTGTTATCATTCCTTGTTTTGCAGCTATGTCAGCCATTTGATATTCGGATACGTTGCCACCGAGAATCAGATTTTCAATTTCTTTTGTCATGGCCATGATTTCGTAGATTCCGACGCGTCCTTTATAACCGAGTCCGTTGCAGGTCGTGCAGGTATTTTTTTCTTTTGGCGCGTCATAAAATTCGAGTTTTTTCATATCGACCGCGTACCCCGAATTTTTTGGGATCGCGGCAAGTACGGTTTGGACTTCTTTCAATACCGCAGGGTCGAGTTCTGTTTTTTGTTTGCACTTTTCGCAAAGCCGCCGCACTAGACGCTGTCCGATGATCGCGTTTATCGCTGGGGCCAAAAGGAACGGTTTCACGCCCATGGAGAGGAAGCGGGGGATAGCGCCCGCAGCGGAATTTGTGTGAATGGTTGAGACGACCAAGTGCCCGGTTAGCGCGGCTTGAATTGAAATTTCAGCAGTTTCCAAATCTCGAATTTCTCCAACCATCACAATGTCCGGATCTTGGCGCAGAATCGCGCGAAGACCTCGTGCGAAATCGTATTTTTTCTCATGGTCGATTTGACTTTGGTTAATTCCAACAAGTTTGTATTCGATCGGATCTTCCAGTGTGATGATTTTTACGTCCGGCGTGTTTAGTTTTTTCAAAATCGCATAAAGGGTCGTCGTCTTTCCGGATCCTGTCGGTCCCGTAGTAACGATCATTCCGTTTGGTCGTTCAATCTCGCGTTTCAACTGATCCCAAGCAAGCCCTCGAACGCCAAGATTGTCGAATTCGAGAGATACGGCCTTCGGTCGCAGAATACGCATGACAACCGATTCGCCGAAAGCAGTCGGAAGGAAAGATACGCGGATGTCGATTTTTTCAGCGGCCAGATAGATGGTTATACGACCGTCTTGCGGGACTCCTTCGACGTTGATCTTCGCGCCGGAAAGCAGTTTGAGGCGGCTTATCATTTGTTTCCAAGTTTCGCGCGGAAGTTTTGCTGCATCTTGCAAGATACCGTCCAACCGAAAACGTAGTTTCACGTCATCCTCCTCCGCTTCTACGTGGATATCCGAAGCGCCGCTCTTTAGCGCGGCACCGATCATGAGCGTAATGATATCCGACGTTCCGACCGTTGAGATTTTTTCCTGCAAATCTCGAAAACTCGAGATCTCTTTTTCAAATTTCTTCAACGCCTCCTCTTCGATGCGTACGCCGTAGATGACTTCTTTTGTTTCGGGCAGCGCATCGTAGAGCATCTCTGCGGCGTCGAAGCTCGAGTCGCTTATGAGATAGGTTTGAACGTTTACCGCTTGTTCCTTCGCGAGTCGTTTTGCGAGCTCCTCCACCTCTTTCGAAGGCGTTGTAGTTGCTAAACGGAGTTCGTCGCCGGATTTAAGAAAAATTATCGTGCGGAGGCGGAGCGATTCCTCGCGTGGCAATAAAATCAAAGCTTCGGGAGCGACGGGGAAGCCGTGAAGATCTATAAAAGGAAGTCCAAGTTTGACGGCTTTTTCTTGCGCGGTTTTTTCCAGCTCTGCGAGCTTAACTTCTGATAATTTATGCTCCAGTTTTTCAGCCGCCGTCATCTCATCCAACGTAGGTTTTCTAGATTTCGACGTAGGAGTCGCAACGGCGCCGGGAACGTATCCCGGAGTAGGCACCGAAGCTGTTGGCGCGGCTTTTTTCAGCAAATCCTCAATGGACTGCGCTTTTTTTCTGGTTGGTTGAGGCATATCTCTTCAAGCCTGCGGTATTTTGAAGAATCCGAATAAACCGCGGAATATGCGATGGAGCTTCGGTACGACTCCGCCTTCGCCAAGTCGTCGGTACAGATATGTCCATGTTGCGTATTGGAGTTGAATCGTGAAAGCGGCCGCGGCTATAAGACCGACTACAAAAACGATTGATCCTACGATCATGCTGAACGCGAGGAGTGATTGCGAAGATGCGAGGGCCGAGGCGAAGATCAGGAAGAGTAGCGGTAGGAACGCAACGAGAAGCGTAACGACGAATACGAACCAGACCACGAGGGACAATGCGATCTGCAAGACCGCAGTTTCCAGCACTACTATCCAATGTTCTTTTATCATCAAATATCCTCGGCGGATCGCTTCCGAAAGATGCGCGCCTTGGAGAATGACGGCGTTCAGCGCAAAGATTTGCAGTGTAGCGATTAAGAATACGAGAGGAACGAAAACTACGAACGAGACGAGATAGGTAAGATATGTCGTGGCGGTTGTGAATTCCAGCGCCAGGAAAAGCGGAAGTGAAACGAAGAAGCGCAAGACCCAAACCAGAGCTAGCGTCATTAAATTGAGTACGATAACCGGCCACATTGCGTGACTTCCTACTTTAAACGCTTCTTTAAGAGTTGGAGTTTTGCCTCGAATGCGCGCGCCTAACGCAAAGACCAGCGCTCCTTGCGCGATACATGAGAGAGCCGCGACGAATACGATTATCAAAGCAAGAAACATGAGAATTTCAATACCGCCGATCACGGAAATCACGCGATGAAATCCCGTTGCTCCGGTTGAAGCGACTGTTTCGATAAATGCGGCACCGGCCGTAATCGCGATGAACTGTCCTTGTCGCGAAATATTCATGACAGCGTTCCACAGAACGTCATAAGAACCGGCAGTAACCAAAATGCCGGCGAAGATTGCGAGGATCCAATAACGCCTGTCATGCCAAGCCGTATGGAATGCTTGCGCAACGATCTGACGATAAAGCGGCCCACGATGAGAAGTGCGAATCATATGTCCGAAGTATAGCACGACATTCCGACGTCCAACATCCGACGTCGGACGTCGGAAGATTTGACGTTTTCAAGCCACTCGGATACGAAATCATAATATTCATGTCCGTTCATTTGCCGCATTTGTTCAACGAGCCGGATGTCCAAAATTGATGGAAAATTTTTTATTCCAATCCAATCCAAATAGCTTGACCAGCGATATTGCATAAGGAATTGTTTAGCTTTATTGCGTTTTTCCGCCCCCTCGTTTGAATTTGCATTTGAATCAATAAGTTCTGTTGGGTTCAAATGAATATACCGCGACAGATGAAGAAAATAAGCGTCGTTTTCGACGGGCTTCGCCTTGTATCTGCCTTGAAATACATGACCGCTTCGCTTGTATTTCTCATTTACATACATCGTATATCCACCTCCAAGTTTTTTGAGAAAAAGACTCACCCCTCCTTCTATGCGTTGCTGGAGAAAAAGGTGAAAATGATTGGGCATTAACGCCCATGCGAGTATCGAAACAAGCGGTACCCTGTCGTTGGATGCCGAACATTCGAATCTCGGAGCATTATGCGTATCATTGAATTCATAAAGATCATGAACAAATCGAATATAATCTTTTTCCTCGAAAAATATCGGCTGTTTCAAAACACCCCTGTTATAAATATGGTAGAAACAATCATTTACTAGTGGAGGCCTCATAATATCGTATAACCCATATTCCGACGTCGGACGTCGGATGTTGGACGTCGGAAAAAGGTCATATATATACCGCTGCCAGTTTTTGGAGTTCTTGTCAAGGACTTTTTCGAGCCCGTTGCAAAACTCCATTTTTGAATTACACGCGATCCCGCCACCCCGTTCT
>JBBTQP010000006.1:0-6178 GCA_038065635.1 Patescibacteria group bacterium
TCGGAAATGAGATCCTTCGCTACATCGCCGGCACCATCCAATCAAACATCCGCGAGCTGGAAGGTGCGTTGAATAAAATCTTGGCTTATCACCAGTTTAAGAACACGGCTCCTTCGCTCGAATCAGTGCAAACGCTTCTCCAAAGCTACATTCCTTCAATACCAAAAAGAACCATAACGCCGCGCCGACTAATGGAGATAGTAACGACCTACTACGACATCACAGTTGATGAAGTATTGGGCAAAAGCCGCGAACAACGCCTTGCTTTCCCTCGACAAATCGTAATGTATCTCCTTCGCAACGAAGCAAAATGCTCGTTCCCCGCGATCGGCGATCACATCGGCGGAAGAGATCACACTACGGCGATGCACGCGTGTTCAAAAATAAACGACCTGTTGAAAAAAGACGAACAGCTGAAGCGCGATCTTTCTCTCATTCGTGAAAAACTCTACTCCACAGGACACGCTGGATAAGTCATGCCAAACCTGTGAGGAACTTCCGCATAAATGTGGAACAATCGCCTACACGCCTCTCGCTCTCCACAACCCAGAAAGATCTTTCCTCGATTCATTCCCATGGTTGAGGGATAACTTTCACGCTTCTCAATCAGTGTTCGTATGGTCTCCGCTCACTTTTGCACATCATACACATGCTCTACTACGACTACGAATTAAATATATTTATCTAATCTTATTAGAAACACAGGTATGAGATTCGCATGTACTCAAGAAAATCTGGTTCAGGGACTAAACATGGTTTCACACATAACAGGAAAGAATATTAACCTTCCTGTTTTGGGAAACGTACTGATTAAAACCGAAGGAGGCGGACTTAAGATGTCTGCGACGAATTTGGAGATTGCAATAAATTGTTTCGTTCGCGGCAAGGTCGACGAAGAGGGAGAGTATAGTGTTCCCGCGAAACTCCTTTTGGATTACGTTTCACTCCTTCCTTCCGGCAAAGTTGAGCTGCAGTTGACTGAGGAGGGTCTCGAGGTTCGTTCTAATGAGAATTCTAATGAGAAAGAGACCGTGTTTCGCGGATTGCCGGCAAGTGAATTTCCGTTGTTGCCGAAGATGACGAAATCAAAGGGATATTCTTTACCAGCTGCGGATTTGAAAAAAGCGTTGCAACAAGTTTGTTTCTCCGCGTCAGTATCGGAATCACGTCCGGAGCTTTGCGGCGTTGCCTGTTTTTTCAAAACCGAAGGCGATGAAAAGGGCGCGATTTTTGCCGCCACGGACTCTTACCGTCTATCGGAGTGCCGTCTGACACTAGGAGGAGACGCGCAGGGCGAAACCATTAGTATAGTTCCAAGTCGGTCCATGCAGGAGATTTCGCGCATTATTTCCGGATACAAGGATGACATTCAGGGATCGCAGGAAGTGTCTCTTAGTTTTACGGATAACCAACTTGTGATGTCTTACGGAAGCGTCGAGTTGGTCACGAGACTTCTTGAGGGGAAATTTCCTCCATATCAGGACATCATCCCAAAGACATTCAACACACAAGCGGTGTTGCCGCGCGATGAGTTCTTGAAGGCCGTGCGCGCAGCAAGCTTATTCTCTCGCCAGGGTTTGTTTGACGTCCATATTTCTTTCGATGCTGAAAAGGGACGTTGCACAGTGGCTTCCGCGGACCAGGGAACGGGAAAAACACAGGGCCAGATTTCTGGAACAGTTGAAGGATCCTCGACAATGGTTACGCTGAATTACCGCTATGTGATGGACGGCGTTTCGGCGATGACGTCTGCAAACATCCGACTCTGTCTCGTAGACGGAAGCAGTCCGGTTTTGATTTTACCCGAGCCGGCGGACGAGGGCTTCCGCTATCTCGTGATGCCGATAAGGCAATAAGGTTGTCTGTATTTCCGTCATTGCGTAGCCAATATACTAAAAGGCGCGGCAATCCAGTCCCTACGTCATTGCGAGCTCCAGCAGGAGTGTGGCAATCTCATAGAAGAAAAGAATTACTCTTATATTAGATTGCCACGTCGCCCGCTGGCTCCTCGCAATGACGGTTTATTAGATTGCCACGTCGCCCGCTGGCTCCTCGCAATGACAGGGGGTCGGGTTGTCACCCACATTTACTGCACCGTGATCGTGATTTTTCCGCCTTGGATTGTTTGGTTGTCGTTGGTTGTGATGATGGAGTAAAGATAGTAGACCCCGGCTGGAGGTGGCGTTACCCAAGAAAATTCTATAAGCGACGAATTAAGTCCAATGGTTGAAGAAAGCAGCGTTGAGTTACTCGTGGTAGCGTCTTGAAAATAAGCGTCCACCCTTTTCATTTGTGAGAAATCCGAGAGAGATAGACGAATCGACGTCGGGTACGAAGACGCCGAGATAATTGAACCGGGTCCTGGCGTGGTGAATGATGTGGAAATCGGAGACGGCTCGGCTGTGATGTTTACTGTGACGGTTGCCGAACCGCGATTTCCAACGTCGTCATAAGCGGTGACAGTGAGATCGCGATATCCCACACCTATGCTGTTTGGAAGAAAAGTTGAGATGCTCCCGCCGTTTCCAATTGTTGTTCCGATAATTATTCCCTCGATCTGCGCTTCGACTCGGTTGATGATCCGCGGAGCTGACGCGCTGAATTGGATTGTCGGCTGACGCGTGTTCCACGCCTCGCCCGGCATTGGGGACGAGATAGTGATCGTCGGTTTGTTTGCCGACGTGTGCACGTCATCCGTCTCGGTCGGAGCGGTCGATGTTGCGTTCCATGAGTTTTTTTCCACCCATGCGACAACGGAGGATTCCCAGTTGATGAATTGAGGGTCGCGATCCGGATTCGATGGTGCCGCTCCGCGTGGGTCATCCTTGTCCACGTACCACAATTCGCTGTGAGCTTCTCGGTAAGTTCTGTTTTCTACGAGCTCAGGAGGAGTAAATTCGGTCGCGAGTTTTCCCGTGACTTTGTCGATTTGAACGATTTGTTCCACGCCCTTCCCGAGCAGGAAGGGTTTATTCGTAGATGTTGGTTGCGGCGCAGGGAATTGTTCGATCGGAGTTTTTTCAAGCGCGCGCCGCATGAACGCGTTCCAGATCGGCGCCGCGATGATGGATCCGTCAGCGCCGCGTTTCATTGCGGCGTTGTCGTTGTTACCGACCCAAACCCCGGCGACGAGCGACGGTGTATAACCGAGTGTCCATGCATCATGATAGTTGTTCGTCGTTCCTGTTTTTGCTGCGACCGGACGTCCCGATAAAACCAGTGAATTACTTAATCCGAAGACGAAGGCGCGACTATTATTGTCAGAAAGTACGTTGGAGATGGTGAGGGCGGCGTTTCGTTCGACGATTTGTTTACCATCGCTCTCTTTCCATTCCTCCAATACGGCACCTTTCGCGTCCTCGACTTTCAATATGGACGTTAGAGGTTTTTGGATTCCCTGATTAGCAAAAGCCGAATACGCATGAGCGTGTTCAAGAAGAAGAACTTCGCCACCGCCGAGAACGAGGGAAAGTCCGAAGCGGCTGCGATCGCCAAAGGTCGAGTAGCCGAGCGATTCCGCAAAATCCAGAACGCGAGATACGCCGACGAGATATAGCATTTTTACGGCTGGAATGTTGAGCGAGCCCTGAAGCGCTATTCGCGCGGAGATGGGGCCGTGCTCGCCGAGATCATAATTTTTCGGTTCGTAATTTTTTGGATCCGATTTGAAAACCGTGTTCACGTCCCATAGCGTCATTTCCGGAGTGTATCCTTTGAGAAATGCGGCGGTGTAAACGATCGGCTTGAAAGAGGATCCGGGTTGGCGCGGACGAATCGTGACATTTACCTGACCATCGTGCTCTTGATCGAAAAAGTCTTTTGAACCGACCATGCTGACGACTTGTCCGTTTTTCGGATCGATAGCAACGAGCGCGCTGTTGGTGAATCCGTATTTTTCTCCGCGATCTTCCACGCCTTTGCGAACTTCCTCTTCTGCGATTTGTTGCTTGTCCCAATCAAGAGTCGTAATGACCTTCAATCCACCTTCTTCAACCTGACGCTGTCCGTATTTTTCAAGAAGTTCGGATCGAACGTATGTAACGAAGTGCGGCGCGCGAATTTCACCGATTTTTTTCGGCATCAGTTTTTTCAAAGTGTCAACTGCTTTTGCTCCATCCGCTTTTTCCTGAGTGATGTAGTTTTGTTCCACCATCAGACCGAGGATCAGGTTCTTTCTTTTTACCAAACTGATTCTATTGTCCCCCCTCGACCCGGTTCCATAAGGAGAATAAAAGTCCGGAGCCTGTGGAAGCGCGGCGAGAAGCGCCGCTTCATCAAGAGTGAGATCCTTTGCCTGTTTTCCAAAATAACTTTGGCTGGCTGACTCGATTCCGTAGAGCGTGGATCCGTATGGGATTTCGTTGAAGTAGAGCTGGAGGATTTGATCCTTTTTGTAGATTCTTTCTATTTGAAGAGACAGGATAACTTCTTTTAATTTTCGCGCGATGCTTTTTTCATTCGTCAGGATCGCGTTCTTCACGAACTGCTGCGTGAGAGTGGAAGCGCCTTGCGCTTTTCGTCCGGTGAGTATGTCTACAAACGCGGCTTTGATAATGCGCGAAAAGTTGATGCCGCGGTGCGTATAGAAAGACTTGTCTTCGACGGCGATGGTCGCCCATTTTACGTAATCAGGGAGTTCGTCAATTTTGATAAGCGTCCGGTTTTCAGCGCCGTGGATCTCAAAAAGCAACGTTTTTCCCGTTTTATCAAAGATTTTAGTTGATTGAGGGATCGTGCGCTCGAGAAGCGTGTTTGGATCTGGAAGGTCGCGGCTATACCAGGCAAAAACCACGGTTAGAACGAGGGCGCCGGCTAAAACAAAACCGGTCGCGGCAATTCCAATCCTACCGAGCCACGGTTTTATCCTTTTTAGCCTCTCGTGACGGCTTTTTTTTTGGGATGTCCTTTGTGGTCGGTTTTCACCGAATCCGACGCGTTTAATGGGCATGAGAATTTTGCTTACTTTAGCCAAATTATATGGTATATTCCTTGACAAAAAAGGGCAAATATGGTATGGTGCCGCCTTCGGATCGATGTCTCCCACCGCAATGGTGGGTTTTTTTGATTCGGAACCCATATGAATTATAACGCTTCTATCCAGTCTTTGTCCCCTATCACCCGCCGCGGGATGCTTTTGCTGGTCGCCATTTTGACGCTGACCTCCGTTCGCGTGCAGGCGGCACAGGCCTCCGAGGTATTGCCGGACGTTCCGGTTTGGCTTTCGGAGTCCGTGGCTACCGAGACGACACAGGAACGCGGTCTTGTTGTGCCGGATCGAATCAACGGGTCGCTTAAAGGTTCTGCCAATAAACCGAAAAAGATTTGGAACAAGATTAACGCGCCCGACATTGAGACTCTTCCCGAGTATTCATCGGAACAGGCGATTCGGTCAATGTCCGTGGCTTCCACGGCCTACACGTCCGACCCGGCTGAAACCGACTCTTCGCCGTTTACAACGGCCAACGGATCGCAGGTTCGCGATGGCATTGTAGCCGCCAACTTCCTTCCGTTCGGAACTCGCATCCGTATTCCGGCATATTTCGGAGACAAAGTTTTCGAAGTTCACGACCGCATGAACGCGCGTTATACCTACCGCGTAGACCTCTGGATGCTTACGAAAACCGAGGCACGCAACTGGGGTATCCGAACAATCAAAATCGAAGTTTTGGCTAGCAAATAAAATTGAATAAACAACAAAAACACCCCGCCTCTCGCGAGAGGCGGGGTGTTTTGATGTCTCCCCTTCTGCCCTAAGGAGGGGTTAGGGGAGGTTGAATCCAGAGGAAGCATTACGACAACCACCCTTGACGAAAGCGCCTTTTTGCGGTATCTTCCTTTTTCGGATTATTGCGCTGAACCTTAACTTATTGAATGGGCTTGCCTTGGGTCTCGGCACGGTGTCGGGATGAGGGGCGGGCCAAAATATGGGAGAGTGACAATGAGTCGCAAGGAAAAGAAGGACTGGAGTTTGGACACGCTGCTGTCCATCGTCGGGTTCGTGTTCGAGCTGGTGCGCGTCATCGTGAACGCCTTGCAGAAACGCGGTGGCACGATCGAGCATCTGCGCCGTTTGCTCAAGGAACAGGATCTCGTGGATAAGGTCTTCGACCTCGTGGTCCCGGCCGGCTCGGAGGTCGAGCGACCGCTCGGCGAGAACGAGTACCGCGTGCCGGTCAGC
>JBBTQP010000007.1:0-7684 GCA_038065635.1 Patescibacteria group bacterium
GGATGGATCCCCGCCTCCGCGGGGATGACACGGTAGAGTCCCTTGCCCAGTATTTCGCCTTATGTTAACCTCCTCGCGCTGGCAATTCTTATATAAACACGCATCTTTCGCATTAAAGCCGAGTGCAACCTCTCCGGATGTCTGTCAGCGGCATTACGGGGCGCAACGGCGCGGAAGAGAGGATAAAAAGGTATATTTATGAACAAGATCCCGACACTGTCAGAGTTACTG
Organism: Patescibacteria group bacterium; assembly: GCA_038065635.1. Taxonomy (GTDB): domain Bacteria; phylum Patescibacteriota; class Patescibacteriia; order 2-12-FULL-60-25; family 2-12-FULL-60-25; genus JAHJFW01. The sequence goes on from JBBTQP010000007.1 coordinate 232, forward strand.
CAGGCCGGCGCCCATTTCGGGCACCAGACCTCAAAGTGGCATCCGAAGATGAAAAAGTTCATTTTTGGCGATCGCCAAGGCATTCATATAATCAATCTTGAAGAAACGCAGAAGGCGCTCGAATCCGCGCTCGCGTTCGTTAAGCAAACGTCGGCTCGCGGCGGCATCGTGCTGTTTGTAGGCACGAAAAAGCAGGCGGCTCCGCTTGTGGCTCGTTCGGCCGAAGACGCGGGAATGCCATACGTCAACAGGCGTTGGCTCGGTGGCACGCTTACCAATTTCGCGGTCATCAACCAGGTCATCCGAAAATTTAAAGACTTGAAGCGTAAACAGGAAAAAGGCGAACTTGGAAAATACACGAAGTACGAACGCATGAAATTCGACGAACAGATCAAAAATCTGGAATTGAACGTGGGTGGAATTAGGGAGCTCGGTCGTATTCCGGAAGCCATATTCATAATGGATGTCCGCAAGGACAAGACTGCGCTCGCCGAAGCAAAACGTCGCGGCGTGAAAACGGTTGCTATCGTGGACACTAACGTAAATCCAATCGGCATCGATTTTCCGATCCCATGCAACGACGACGCTGTGAAGGCGATCGATCTCATGGTTCAGGCAGTCGCCGGCGCATGCAAGGCCGGACGCGAAGAGTGGGAGGCAGCGCGCGCACGCTTGGGTGCCACTCTTTCACCGGAAGAAAAGAATCCAACACAATCGTAATTAAACTTTTTGTTCTTTAATCATGGTAATCACACTATGAAAAAAGACTTCTCTCGCTGCGGAACTCGCTTCGCTCAAACAGTCCTCGCTTCGACAAGTCTTTTTTCATAGTGTGATATCAATATCCAATTTATGATAGAAGCAAAGCAAGTGATGGCGCTTCGGCAACAGACCGGCGCCGGAATCGTTGACGCTAAGCAGGCGCTAGAGGAAGCGAATGGCGACATGGAAAAGGCGCATGAGATTTTGAAGAAAAAAGGTGCGCTTAAGGCCGCTAAAAAATCAAGTGAACGCACGACTTCGGAAGGTGTGGTCGCTTCATATATCCATCACACGAAAAAACTTGGCGCAATGATCGAGGTTCAATGTGAGACGGATTTCGTTGCGCGCAACGAGGATTTCCAGGCGCTCGCGCAGGATTTGGCTATGCAAGTCGCGGCTATCGATCCTCTTTACGTGTCACCGGAGACCGTCCCTGCAAACGAACTTGAAAAACAACGCGAGATTTTTAAGGCCGAAGTCGCTAAAGAAAACAAGCCGGAAGAAATCAAGGTAAAAATTATCGAAGGAAAGATTAATAAGTGGTTTTCCGAAGTATGTCTTTTGAAGCAAGCGTTTTTCAAGGATGAGGAAAAGACGGTTGAAGATCTTATCAATGGTAAAATCGCAACAATAGGAGAAAAAATCGTTGTCACACGATTTACGAGATACACGATGTAGTCGTGTCCGCCACAAACTACTAACCGCCCCTACTTACTCCGTATTGTGTTATACTTATCGGAGTTATGGAGGGAAAGGCGAAAGCGTTACGGTGCGGTTTCGCCATTTTATTGGCGAGTATTTTGTTACTCGTCTTTTTTGCACCAAACGCAGCCAATGCATTATGTTCGCTAACCCTTCGTACGACTGACGTTTCATTCGCGCCGGTCGCCCCGCTTTTAGAACGTCAGGGGTTCATTTACGTGACGCTTCTTCCTTCGTGCGATCAAAACGTTGAGGGATATATTTCTTTCGAAACGCAGGGAGAGCAGATAGCATCGAAACCGTTTTCGTATAAAGCCAACGGATTTGGAGAGGAAGTGTGGGTAAACTGGACGCCAAAGACATACGGAAATACTACGATTCGCATAACCGTTACCGGCGATGGGTATCCGACGGGATTGCTCGATTACACTATTTTTGTGGATCGCGATACCGACCAGGACGGAACCGGAGATTCGATTGATATGGATGACGATAATGACGGCGTTCCGGATGTATCCGATAAATTCCCGCTCGACCCTTCGCGGAGCGTTGATACGGACGGCGACGGCATTGATGACGCAAAGGATTCGGACGACGATAATGACGGGCTGTATGATTTTAAAGAAAAAGAAAAAGGGACGAATCCAATAAAGCGCGATACGGACGGCGACGGTGTTTTCGACGACAAGGACGCGTTTCCTTCGAATCCGAAGAAAACATCCGAAAGAATTACGTCAACCTTATCCGCTGTCAAGATGGTCGAATCGGATACGGTTATCGCAACGACGACGCAGGGGACTGACGAGGAAGTCGAAGAAACCCCGCCGGAGATTGTATTGGAAAAGCCGAATGTCAGAGTAACCGCAAAATCGAACGCCGTTTCTTCGGAAGAAGCGACGGAAACGAATAAATCCGCAATCGCGCTCTGGACAATAGCTATATCCAGCACATTGTTGGCTGCGGTTTTTTACGCAAAGTATCTTAAAGCGCGCGGGTGATTTTTGTGATATCCTTACGTCATATTCTATATGCCACGAATTGCAATTAACGGCTTCGGCCGTATAGGGAGGAATACTTTTAAGGCCGGATTCGGGAATTCCGGTTTTGAAGTTGTTGCGGTAAACGACCTTACGGATGCGAAAACTCTCGCGCATCTTCTTCGTCATGATTCCACGTATCATCGATGGATGAAGAACGTGAGTCATGATGCAAAGAATTTGATCGTGGAAGGAAAGAAGATTCCAGTGCTGGCTGAAAAGGATCCGACAAAGCTTCCTTGGAAGGCGATGAAGGTTGACGTGGTGCTTGAATGTACCGGCAGATTCACTTCGGAAGAAGGCGCGGGACAGCATCTTACGGCCGGCGCGAAGCGAGTAATCATTTCGGCGCCTGCGAAAGGCGGAAACGTACCGACGTACGTCATAGGAGTGAATGAGAAGGATGCGGGTAAAACGGCGAAGATCATCAATAACGCTAGTTGTACGACGAATTGCATCGCGCCTGTCGCAGCGATAATGCAGAAAGAGTTCGGGGTGAAGAAAGCGATGATGACTACCATTCACTCGTATACGGCCGATCAGGTTTTGCAGGACGGGCCGCATAAAGATTTGCGACGCGCCAGAACAGCCGCGCAAAATATCATACCGACGACCACCGGAGCCGCAATCGCGACCACGGAGACGTTGCCGGAATTGAAAGGAATTTTTGACGGCATTTCCATTCGCGTTCCAACGTCTTGCGTATCGCTTGCTGATTTTACTTTTTTGTTGAAGAAAAAAACTACGAAAGAAGAAGTGAACGCGGTTTTGAAAAAGGCGGCGAAACATCCAATGTACAAGGGGATCGTCGAGGTTACGGAAGAAGAGCTCGTATCAAGCGATTTCGTTGGGCATCCTGCCTCGGCTATCGTGGATCTTCCGTTCACGCAGGTGGTGGGCGGAGACATGGTCAAGGTTCTTGCGTGGTACGACAACGAGTGGGGTTATTCCTGTCGTCTTGCGGATATGGCTGTTCGCGTAGGAAAAGCGGCTAAGGCATGAAAGAGTGGATCGAGCGACATTATGAGCGCGTTTTTGACGCCGCGATTATTTTGTTGGCCGCATTTCTTACACTTATCGCATATTTAACTTATAGAGCCGGTGGATATTGGATGGTTTTGAGCTTTTTGTCATCAGTAGGATTGTTCATGCTCGCGCATTCCATCTTTTTTGGACCGAAGCGTTTGACAGTCACGAGATATCGCGAGCGCTTGGTTCATCATCCAGGCGCGTGGATTCGCGTCGTGTTTCTTTCGGATTTTCATACCGGCGGATTTCGCGACGCTGATTGGTATGAACGGTTGGCGCATGAGGCGCAGTCGCTGGATCCGGATGTTTTGTTTCTTGGAGGTGATTTTTGCGTAGACTCGCTACAGCATCTCGACCATCTGCGTCCGTTTGAGCGAGTCACGGCCAGACTTGGGAGATATTTCGTATTGGGCAATCATGATTTTTTGGAAGATCCGGTCGCGATTCGTGATACCGTGAGGTCGTGGGGATTTGTTGATCTTACGAATTCCGGCATTTCTCTTTCGAAAGAAGGACATTATCTTCAACTGACCGCGTTGGACGACCATTTGTTCGGATCCCCTATAGTTCCTCCGTTTCGAGCATCGGCGGAACTTCCGCATATCACGATTGCACACGAACCGGATGGAGTGATGGATATGTCTTCGAAAGACACGGACTTATATATCGCAGGTCATACTCACGGTGGGCAGGTGCGGCTACCGGTTATCGGTTCCTTGCTTCCTATCCCGAGCAAGCTTGGAAGGCGCGCGGACTGTGGCAGGAAAATGATAAATGGAATTCGGTTGTTGGTATCGCAAGGAACAGGAGAAGCGGATTTTCGTGCGAGGTTATTTTGTCCACCGGAAATAATGGTTGTCGAAGTGGGAGTTTGATAACTAGCTCATACTATAATGTCATTGCGAGGAGGCCTGTGCGACGTGGCAATCTAATTGGAATAATACTTTTTTTATAAGATTGCCACGCCTTTTAGTATATTGGCTACGCAATGACGGAAATTTCAGATTGCCACGCATCTGCTGTGGCACGCAATGACAGAAAACTTGAAGGACTTAATCAACATTGCATACGTGATATACTGCAGGCATGAAGCTTCGGACTTTGTCTGCTAAAACTTCGCTTCGAGGGAAGCGTGTTTTGCTTCGCGTTGATTGGAATATTCCGCTTTATGAATCTGCGGCCGCGGAAGATCATTTGAAGTTACAACGAAACGCGGCCACGATTGAAAATCTCGCATCTCGCGGTGCTATTGTGATTGTTCTTACACATCTCGGACGACCAAAGGCGCGCGAGGCGAAATTTTCTACCGAACGACTTGTAGGGATTTTTCGAAAAATCGCTCGCGTTCCGGTTCGTTTCATTGGTGACGATATTGAGTCAAAGAGCGGGATGGAGCATGTTTTAGACGTAATAAATTCGTCAGCTCCGGGATCGGTGTTGTTACTTGAAAACGTTCGGTTTTATAGAGGAGAAGAGACGAATTCGCCAACATTTGTCGCACGTTTAGCGTCGCTCGGAGACATTTTTGTTAACGACGCTTTCGCTTCATGCCACAGGTCGCACGCGAGCGTTGTCGGTGTCGCAAAGAGTGTTCCGTCATACGCTGGACCGGCTTTGGTCGCTGAGGTGGAAGGTATGGAACGTATTTTTAATAAACCAAAGCGCCCGTTCATTTCCATTATCGGAGGAGTCAAACTTTCTACGAAAATAGGAGTTATCAAAACGTTGCTTTCCGTTGCGGACCGCGTTTATATAGGCGGAGCCATGGCGAATCCGTTTTTTAAGGCGCGACGACTTGAAATCGGCAAATCTATCGTTGAGAAGGAGAGTGTAGTAATCGCGAAAGCTCTTTTGAAAAATCCCAAGCTCAAAATTCCTACCGACGTATTGGTAGCACGCGCATTAAAACCAAACCAGAAAGTGCGTTGCGTTCCAGCGAACCAAGTGAAAAATGCGGATGTAATTGGAGATATCGGAACAGAGACTATGATGGATTGGGCTTCAGAGATAAAGACAGCGAAAACTATTTTGTGGAACGGCCCTGTAGGAGTTGCGGAAATCCCGTCGTTTTCGCACGGCTCGCTCGTTTTGACTCGCGCGATCGCGGCTCGAAGCAAATCGAGCGCGTATGGAGTCGTAGGAGGAGGGGATACGCTTCCGATTGTTGCGCGAAGTGGCATGGCTGAGTGGATCGATCATTTATCGACCGGAGGAGGGGCGATGCTGGAGTTCATCGCGAACAAAGGAAATCTGCCGGGGTTGCTTCCGCTTAAACTTAAGAAATAATTATGGACATTGAAAAAACCAGCTCACTCCGTCTGTCTGTCGTGAAAAAAACTCTGGAGCTCATGACCGCGGCATCCGCGTTTGTTGCGGCGCTCGCTTGGAACGATGCTGTACAGTCATTGTTTGTGCAAATATTCGGAATGAAACAAGGGGTGGTTGCGAAATTCACTTACGCGATTATTGTGACAGCGATTGTTGTTTGGATCGGATACCGTCTCTCAAAAGTTTCGCAAATAATTGAAAAACGTTTAGAAAAGAAATAACAGATAATGATTAAAGAGACAGTTTTATAAAATATTACTTATCTCACTGCGGAACTCGCTTCGCTCGGACAGTCCTCGTTTCGATAAGTAATATTTTATAAAACCATCTAACCATATGTTTATAAGATCAAGAATCAAGTCCGTTCAAGCGCGAGAAGTTCTAGACTCTCGCGGCAATCCGACAGTCGCGTGCCGCGTGACGCTCGTTTCCGGAGCCACTGCAGAATCCAAGGTTCCGTCCGGAGCATCGACCGGCAGCCATGAAGCGCTTGAACTTCGCGACGGTGGAAAGCGATATGGCGGCAAGGGGGTTTTGACCGCAGTGAAAAACGTGAATACACGAATCGCGCCGATTTTGCGCGGAATTGATGCAAAACGACAGACGGATATAGATCATGTGATGAACGAGCTTGACGGTACTCCGAATAAAGCGTCGCTCGGAGCGAACGCGACGCTGGCAGTTTCTTTGGCGACAGCTCAAGCACTGGCTGTTCATCGCAGGATGCCGCTTTGGAAATCGATTCGCCACACGTTTCATTTTTCGAAAAAAGCGTCACTTCCGGTTCCGATGATGAACGTATTGAACGGTGGAGCGCATGCGAATTGGTCGCTTGATGTTCAGGAGTGCATGATTTTGCCGCGACAGCGTTTGTTCCACGAACGGGTTCGCGCAGGAGCGGAGACGTTTCATGCGCTAGCATCTCTTTTGAAAAAGCGCGGTTTTACCACGACCGTTGGAGATGAGGGTGGATTTGCACCGAAATTGAAGAACGTTGAGGAAGCGTTTGATCTTTTGGTTCTCGCGATCAAAAAAGCGGGATACAAGCCGGGGAAAGAGATCGCGCTAGCAACGGACGTGGCCGCGAGTGAATTTTATGACGCGAAAAAGAAGGTTTATCGTTTTAAGGCGGAGGGCGGAAAGGAGTACTCGGTTTCGGATTTGTTGAGACGCTACGAGAATTGGCAGGTAAGCTATCCTTTGATGTCCATCGAAGATCCTTTTTCGGAAGATGATTGGTCGGCGTGGAAGGCGGCGGTTCCGGCGTTGAAGCGAAGATCCATAATCGTCGGCGATGATTTCTTCGTTACCAACGTGAAACGTCTTGAGCGGGGGATACGCGAAAAAGCGGCGACCGCGATTCTCATCAAACCGAATCAAATCGGGACACTGACCGAAACGGTTGATGCTATCCGTATGGCGCAGGAGGCGGGATTTGCAGTTATTATCTCTCATCGTTCAGGCGAAACGGATGACACGACCATCGCAGATCTCGCTGTTGCATGCGGAGCCGAACATATAAAAACAGGATCGCTTTCGCGATCGGAACGCGTTGAGAAGTATAATAGACTGATGGAGATAGAGTTGGAGATGGG
>JBBTQP010000008.1:0-5899 GCA_038065635.1 Patescibacteria group bacterium
ACGAGTTTCACGAGTTCCAGTCTTTCAGATCGATCGCATGAAAGTAAAGGAAATACATGGCAACGAAAATGATTACTTGAACTATGCCAGCCGCGACTCCGGAGTGATCGACGACGAAGATGAACATAGAAAGACAAAAGCTGGAAACGAACGCTCCGACGCAGGAACGGTATTGCCACGATCTCGCGTCTTTCTTCTTGCCGGAATAACTGCCGACGAAGAAAAAGCTGAGCGTGAGAAGCGCGGAAAAACCTCCGACTAGAGGCGCGATTTCTCTAATCAACGCGCCTGCGATTTCTCTTAACGCGCAGACGTCTTCCATCGCACACCTCCAAATCCGGTTGAGAAACGGAAGGAACCGATCAATGTTTACGATTTTTTCGAGACTTTGTCAACCCTTTCCAAGCCGCCCCTTCAAAGCTTGAAGCTTCGCCTCCGCATCTCCGAGTTTTGTCTCCATTTCCACGCGGACTTTTTCCGGCGCTTTAGAAATGAACTCCTTGTTCTCCAATTTTGTCTTAAAAGATTTGATGTACGCCTCGGTTTCCGCGATTTCTTTTTCCAGTTTAGCGCGTTCTTTTTCTACGTCTACGGATCCGGCGGCGTTAAGCGCAATCGTGGCTGAACCTGACACTGTAGTCACCCAACCGTCTGGGACGGAATCCGCTATCGTGATGGATAAGGATCGCGAAAGATATTCCGCGACCGCTTTATTTTCTTCCACTAACTTTGCGATTTCTGGCGGACATGAAATAGATATCTCGACTTTCTTCGCTGGTTCGATTCCTTGTTCGGCACGAAGACGGCGGATGTCGGTAATCAGAGTTCGAAGAATTTCAAAGTTCTGAAAACTCTTATCATTCATCGGAAGCTGTCCTCCCTTAGGCCATTGATACTGCATGCAATAACCACCAAAACCCGCTATCTGCCAAATATGTTCAGTCACAAATGGCATGAAGGGATGCCATAACACGAGAAGATTCTTTAAAATGAATGCCAGCTGAAGAGGTGTATGTTTTTCGATTTTCGCTATTTCTAAATACCAATCAGCAAGATCGCCCCAAGTAAAATCCCTTAACTCTTCCCCGGCAGAGGAAAACTGATAGTTTTCAATTTTCTTAGTCACGCTACCCTTCACCTCATGTAAACGCAATAAGAACCATCGATTTGTTATCGTATTAACTGATTCCGTCGGCAAATTATTAATATCTTTTTCACCAATCTGCATTAAAATAAACCTGCTTATATTCCAAAGCTTATTCGTAAAATTTCTGAAGCCCGCGATTTTTTCTTCGGACAATTTTGTATCCTGCCCTGGCGTTGTGCCTAAAAGAAGTGCGAGACGAACCGCGTCTGTTCCATACTTCGCGATCATGTCCAACGGGTCGATGACGTTACCGAGAGACTTGGACATCTTTCTCCCCTGCTCGTCGCGTACAAGCCCATGAAGATACACGTCGCGGAACGGAACTTCGCCGAGCGCGTACGTGCTCATCAAAATCATTCGCGCCACCCAAAAAAATAAAATGTCATAACCGGTTTCAAGAACCGCAGTCGGATGAAACTCGCGCATACGTTCCCATTCTGAATGGATTCCCGCCTCCGCGGGAATGACAGAAGGAGATGGCCAGCCGAGAGTGGAAAAAGTCCAAAGACCGGACGAGAACCAAGTGTCGAGAGTATCGGGGTCTTGCTCCCAATTCGGACCTGGCGATTTCTCTGAAACAACTATTTCTTGTTTGTCATTCCCGTGCAGACGGGAATCCATACCAAAAGGATTATCTTTCACTGTCTGGTTCCCCGCCTCCGCGGGGATGACAGAAGATGCGCGATACCAAACCGGCACCCTATGTCCGAACCAGATCTGTCGCGATATGCACCAGTCGCGAAGATTATCGATCCAATGAAAATAAGTTTTCTCGAATCGATCCGGAACGATTTTAATCTGCTTTGATTCAACTGCGTGTCGCATCAATTCTTTCAAAGTTACCTTATCTCCCTTTTTCCATTTCCCAAGCGTCGCCTGCCTTGACTTGAATGGTTTATTAACGCGAACGAACCACTGCTTCATCGGCAATTGTTCCACCGGCGCGCCGCCGCGTTGTGCGACTGGCAGATTTTGCGGGACTTCTTCTTCCTTTATAATCAAATCTGCGTTCTGTAGTGTTTCAAAAATTTTCTTGCGCGCCTCTTCAATAGTCAATCCCGCAAAATCCTTTCCGGCATCCTCCATCATCCGTCCGTCTTTCCCGATCACCTGAACCATTTCCAACGCGTGACGCTCAGCCATCTCCGCATCAATCATTGAATGCGCTGGCGTAACTCCAAGGGCGCCGGTGCCAAATTCCGGGTCAACCGCTTTATCCGCGATAACTATTATTGATAACCTCTTGCCGCAAAAAATCGGTTCAAATGTCTTGCCTACGAATTTCTTATATCGCTTGTCGTCAGGATGCACCGCGACCGCCGTGTCTCCGAACTTCGTTTCCGGACGCGTGGTAGAAATTGCGATCGGAAAGTCCGAATCGTACTTAAAAGTCAACAATTTCGCAGACACTTCTTTGTGTTCCACCTCATCGTCCGAAAGCGTTGTCTGAAATTGCGGATCCCAATTCACCAATCGATATCCCTGTTCGATAATTCCATCCTCATACATCATCTTAAACATCTCGTTCACCGCGCGATTACGTTCTTCGTCCAAAGTGTATTTTTCCCGCGTCCAATCACACGATGATCCCATCTTTCGAATCTGACTTCGGATTGTCTTGGCAGACTCATCAGCGAACTTCACTACTTCCTTCAATAACTTTTCTCGCCCAAGTTCCTCGCGAGGATTCTTCATCCCCTTCTTAATCAATTCCTGCTCGACCTTAACTTGAGTTGCAATTGCCGCGTGATCCGTCCCAGGAATCCAAAGCGCCCGCTTCCCGCGCATCCGATGAAAACGAATCAACAGATCCTCAATCGCCAACATGACCGCGTGTCCCAAATGTAACGTTCCCGTGCGATTCGGAGGCGGTATAGCTATGCAATACGGCTCGCCGTCGCCTTGCGGCTGAAACGCGCCGGATTTTTCCCATGATGCGTAAATCGCCTCTTCCACCGAAGAGGCGTCATACGCCTTTGGCATCTCTTTATCGTTTGTCATTCCTGAAAATATTACGTTTTCCGCAATCATCAGTCAATCGCGAGATGCCTTGTTTTCAATCATTGTATTCTGCCAATCCTTTGACATTTCTACCCTTTTGGCATAAACTCCAGTGTCGCTTGTCACGATCCAATCCCAAATGTCCTTAACTTCAGAACAACAGGCCCACGAAGCCATTCTACGTAGCAAGAGAATCCTCGTGGTAACAAAAGAGCATACGGCTACCGACGGTCTAGCGGCGATCGCGGCTTGTTTAGCGTTTTTGAAAAAAAGCGGGAAGCCGATAGAAGCCGTCGCTCCGGGGGTTGAACCTGCAACAATCCCGGCATATCTCACGCTTGCAAATGAGATCAAACCGCGAATCGGCGCAATGCGCGCATTTCATATTTCACTCGACGTCTCTCGCGTTCCGCTCTCCGAATTGCTTTACGATGTTCGCGACAACAAATTGGAAATTCAAGCCGTACCAAAAAGCGGCGAATGGTCCGCGGCGGACGTCTCCTTCAAGCCGGGCGAGGATCGCTACGATCTCGTTATCGCGCTGGATTGTCCGGACATCCGATCGCTCGGAAATTTGTCGCGCGACCATGCGGACTTTCTTTATCGAACAACTATCATAAACATAGATTGCGATCCTGCGAACGAACATTGGGGACAGATCAATCTCGTCGATCTTAACGCAGTCGCGACAACGGAAATTCTTTTTCGCTTGTTCGAAAGTTGGAACAGAACTTTACTCGACGAAGATTCCGCAACCGCGATTCTGGCAGGAATGATTTTCAAAACCAACTCATTCAAAACAGCAAACGTAACTCCGCGAACTCTTGCAGCGGCTTCACAGCTCGTGGGACTTGGCGCGCGTCGCGAACAAATCGTTCAAGGTATTTGGCGCACACGAAGCGTACCGACTCTAAAACTCTGGGGTCGCGCTTTGACGCGCTTGGAATACGATCGCGAGGTCGGGCTTTCTTGGATCACGTTAACGCGCAATGACTTTCTAGAAACAGGACTTACGCCAGCGGCAATTGAAGGACTTGTGGATGAGCTCGTGGCTTATGCTCCGGAAGCAAAAGCTATCGCGATAATGCATGAATCACTGGAGTCGGAAAAAGTTTGCGTTTCATTGCACGCGAACCCGCCTCTGTCGGCATCGGATTTGAGCCGTTCGTTTAACGCGACTGGCAATCGTTCGCGCGCAAATTTCTGTCTCGAAAAAGGCATATCTCTGCACGACGGAGTAACAATGGTCGTCGATCGTCTTCGCGATACCATGAAGACAACAAAATAAAACGAGCCAATTTGGTGAGGCCCAGAACGTCATCCTCGCCAGGACCGCTCTGAGAACTCGCCAAACTGACTCGTTTATGAGAACAAATGATACATTCAACTCCAAAATCGATCAAATCCTACTTTGGGGATAACTGTCATTTCACTATTCTGCAACGTCTGAAACAGCTGCTGGAGCGCACGTTCTGGAAAGCTCCTGAACCGCCGCGCTCATAGCATCGAGCTTGGCGTTTAGCTGTCTGATCTCCCTACCAAGATCCTGCTTTACGCCCGACTGACTGACATTCAACTTTGCATCCGTCGACGCCTGCGCCGCAGTCAACGCAATTGCGCCGGTCAATACCAATGCGAAACCCGTAACGACCGCGGCCGACCAAATATGCGTAACACCCTTCGCCGCGTGGACGATATGATGGTCGCGCATGTGAGATGTAGGCCCGACATATCGGACTTTGCACTCCGCTTCGCAGCCGCCGTGGCCGCACATAGATCCGGACGGTTCCGGACTGTTGGCCGCCTTGATCACTCGACGGCTCGCTCTTTTTTGTTTTATTTCCCCCATACGATAAAAGGACAAAATTAATTAGTGGTTAGAGTATAGCATATAAAAATAGACAACAAAAACTTTTCCAAAAACATTCAAGAAACATACCTTGACTCACGCTCCGTCTGCGGTTATGATCTGCCTCGTAATTAGGCGCGTATAGCTCAGTTGGTTAGAGCGTCACATTGACATTGTGAAGGTCCCAGGTTCGAATCCTGGTGCGCGCACCATCAAAAATCTCCCACCTACGGGAGATTTTTGTTTACGTTATAAATAGAAAAAAACCGCGTGAGCGCGGGGCGCGAATTCACGCGGTGAGAAAATCAGTCACGATGGCACTGATCGCATCGTGCATGGCTCTGCTGCCGTCTTTGAGCAAGAACCTGTCGGCCCCGCACTCCTCGACCATCGCCGCCGAAACCTCTAGCGAGCTCACGAGAATCTTGTGCGCTCGAATCGGCGGAGAAATTGCGCTCAACTCGGCGAATAGACTCAATCCGGTCATGTGCGGCATATCGACGTCGCTGATGATACACCACGAGTCGTGCAGACCCGACTTCACGACTTCAAGCGCCGCGCAACCGTCTTCCGCTTCTTCAGCGACGACTCCGGTTCTGGCAAGAACCGTTTGAACTACTCGTATATACGCTCTGCGCAACTGCGGTACGTCGTCTACGAGCAACAATCGTCTTCGTGATTCCGACATTCCTTAGTCCTTCCTTGCAGTATTAGAAAAAAGTGCATGCGTCAAAATGACGCGTTGCTTCAACGTCAGAAAAGCGACCACGGATGAAAATACGTCGGATCCGGACACACGTCTGCACTCGGCAGACGGGCCGGAATCGACCTTGGGAAAAAACTTATATCTCCCTAGAAAGGAGGTGATCCATCCACAGCTTCCGCTACGGATGCCTTGTTAC
>JBBTQP010000009.1:0-1980 GCA_038065635.1 Patescibacteria group bacterium
AGAGCAAATCTTCTTTGATTGGATTGCCACGCCCCTGCTGGGGCTCGCAATGACGGATAACGTTACCTCGCGTATTCGATTATTCGTGTTTCGCGGATTAGCGTGACACGGACTTCTCCCGGATATTTCAGCTCCTGTTCGATTTTTAGGGCTATGTCTCGCGCGAGTTTTGATGCGGCGAAGTCGTCCAGCGCTTTCGGGTTTACGAACACGCGGATTTCACGACCGGCTTGAATCGCGTAAACCTTCTCCACGCCCTCGAACGAAGTTGCGACGGCTTCAAGTTCTTCCAATCGCTTTATGTACAATTCGAGAGAGTCTTTGCGAGCGCCAGGTCGTGCTCCGGAGATGGCGTCAGCCGCTTTTACGATTACTGCCTCGATTGTTTTTGGTTTGTCTTCGTGGTGACCTAATGATTGGTAGCAGATTTCTTCCGAAAAACCGAATTTTTTCATGATCTGATAGCCAAGCTCCGGATGTCCGCCCTGAACGTCGTGGTCCACGGCCTTTCCAATATCATGAAACAGCCCGCCCTTTTTGCAGACAGTGACATCAGCGCCAAGCTGTTCGGCCAGAAGCGTTGCGAGGTTGGAAACTTCCATTGAATGTTGCAATTGGTTTTGACCGTGTGATGTTCGGTATTTCAGACGACCTAGGATCTGAATAAGTTTTGGATCGATTCCAGCCATGGAAATTCCAAGCTGGAAGAGCGCGTCTTCTCCCGCTTTCTTGATATCTATTGCCAAATCCTTTTTTGCTTCTTCAACCGCTTCTTCAATGCGTCCCGGATGAATGCGTCCGTCAACGATCAACTTGTCGAGAGCGCGCTTAGCGACGTGTCTGCGAATAGGGGAGAAACCGGAGATCGTGATCATACCGGGCGTATCGTCCACTATCAATTCACATCCGGTAAGCGTTTCAATGGCTTTGATGTTGCGTCCTTCGCGGCCGATGATTCGTCCCTTCATTTCGTCGCTCGGCAATTCGACGTGCGTAGTTGTAGTTTCAACTACTTGAGAAGACGCGAGACGCTGGATGGCGACTGCCAAAATGTTTTTTGCTTTGCGGTCGATGTCTTCCGACTCTTCTTGTTCCAGTTTGCGAACTCGCGATATGAGCGTGTCCTGATGCTGTTCTTCAACCAAACGAGTTAGCCGATCAAGCGCTTCTTCGCGTTTAAGACCCGCGACCTCTTCGAGCCGCGCGGTTTCTTCTTTTTTCATTTCTTCGATACGCGCAGCTTCTTCCACGAGCGAAACTTTTTGCGTTTCAACGGCTTTGCGCGAATCTTCCAATTCGAGCAGTTTTCCACCGAACGTGTTTTCGCGTTCAGTAAGAGCGGCGCGTTCCGTCTTCAGCTCTTCAGTCGCACGCTTTTCTTCAATGCGCGCCTCTTCGAGGATTTTGACGGCTTTGTCTTTCGCCTTGATGAGGACGTCTTGCTGTTTGGCTTCCGCCTCGGCAACGATTTTTTTCGCTCGTTGTTCCGCGTCGTCGATCAGCGTTTGTAACTTCTTTCCTTTGGATGTGGCAATGATTTTTGCTGCCACGAATCCGGCTATCACTCCAATCAATATTCCAATAACGTAAGGCATATTAACTACACCCAACGTGTAATACAGTAATCCCTTTGAAAGGGATCAAACGGCTTTTTTTGAGAAAACCTTGCGTCCGAAACGGCCTAATTATGCGAGGAAAAGCCGACCTTGGGGAACTCCTACTGCAGACACACCGGTGCGTACTAATTAATGAATGGTCGGTACCGAGAGGATATCAGGAAGCTCGTAGATTGTCGATAGCGGTTGCGCCTTCGATTTTATACGATCCGATAGCGGTTCTGCGTAACTCCGTAAGGTATGCTCCACAGCCAAGTTCGCGTCCGATATCGTCCGCAAGAGAGCGAATGTAGGTTCCGGAAGAGCACGTGACCGTGAAGGACAAGAGGGGGAATGAATAATTACTAATGACTAATGACGAAAT
>JBBTQP010000009.1:2080-5427 GCA_038065635.1 Patescibacteria group bacterium
CCTTCCGGATCGAAAGTCGAACTCGTAGCACCAAGCCGCGCCGTGGCCTCGTACGTCTTGTCCATGCCCACATATTCCGAAAGACGCTTGGTAGCAGCTCCAACTCCAATAATAAGAAGTCCCGTAGCGAACGGATCGAGCGTACCGGCGTGTCCGACTTGTCGTGTACCGAAAACGCGACGTACGCGGTCCACTACGTCGTGAGAGGTTATTCCGGCGGGCTTGTCGATGAGGAGGATTTGGTCCATGTTGAGTGTGTATCAAGGATGTCACATAGATGGAAGTCGGAGCACTCTTTGTCATCCCCGCGAAGGCGGGGATCCAGGATAAAAGGTGAATTCTTCTTCAAGATCTGGATTCCCGCCTACGCGGGAATGACAGTAGAAAAGATTGACCGAAACTCCTATTTCACGTAGTATGCGACGCATGAACGTATCAGATTTGGCTCGTCGTTTGCGTACTACGCCGCAGGAGCTCTTGGCGAAATTGCCGGAGCTTGGATTCGATATCGGCGCGCGTGCCATCAAGATCGACGAAGCAATGGGCGAAAAGATCGCTAAGAAATGGATGGAACACGATCGGCAGCAAAGGATCCGCGATTCTCTCGTTCTCACGCCGACGCGACGAGTTGAAGGCGAGGAACCGCGTGAATTGAAGAACGTGAAATTGCCTCCGGTTGTGATCGTGCGCGATTTTGCCGGTATGTTGGGCATGCCTGTAACAAAAGTGATCCAGCAGCTCATGAAAGCCGGTATTTTGGCTACGCAAAACGAGCGTTTGGATTTTGAGACGGCTGCCATTATCGCCGAAGAACTTGGTTTCAGGGCCACGTTAGAAGACATGTCCAAAGGCGAGCTTCAGGATGTTGAGAAGGTGAGCGATCGCGTGCGAGCGATTCTTGATTGCGATTCCGCTGAAAGCTGCAAGCCGCGTCCGCCGGTCGTTGTAGTAATGGGACACGTTGACCATGGAAAAACAAAGACACTAGACGCTATCAGATCCACGAACGTAATGGCGGGAGAAGCCGGCGGAATTACGCAACATATCGGCGCGTATCAGGCGGTGAAGAAAGATCGGAAGATGACTTTTATCGACACTCCGGGCCACGAGGCGTTTACGGTTATGCGCTCTCGCGGCGCGCGCGTTGCCGACGTCGCGATTTTGGTAGTCGCCGCAGACGATGGAGTACAACCGCAGACGAAAGAGGCGATCTCGATCATTCAAGCCGCCAAGCTTCCGTTTATCGTCGCGCTAAACAAGATGGATAAGGCCGAAGCCGATCCGGATCGCGTACTCTCTCAACTCGCGGAGTGCGGAGTCACCACGGAGCTTTGGGGAGGAGCAGTCCCGATCGTGAAGATTTCAGCAAAGATCGGCACGGGCATCGAAGATTTGCTCGACATGGTTTTGCTTGTAGCTGATTTGAACGCGGAAAAGATCGTTGCGAATCCGGATCGTTGCGCCGCTGGAACCGTTATCGAGTCGCACGTTGATAAGGGAGAAGGCCCGGTTGCTACGGTTTTGATTCAAACGGGAACGCTTCATAAAAACGATTATCTTGGGATTGACGGCGCCGCGTACGGACGAGTCCGAGCAATGCGCGATTGGAACAGCAAACAGCTGGACGAAGCTACGCCGGGAACGCCGGTTAAAATTTTAGGATTCAAAGTTGCGCCAGCAGTCGGGGATATTCTTGAGGTTCCGAAAGATCACAAGACCTTGGAAGTTAAGAAGTTGAAAACCGCGCAACAAATAACCTCGCAAATGACGGCTACGCGTTCCATGCCGGCGGAAGAAAAAGGCGAAAACGCAAAGCGGACGCTGAAGGTTATTTTGCGCTGCGACATGTTGGGTTCTCTCGAGGCGTTGCTAGGAATGTTTGAAAAAATTCAGCACGATGAGGTTGGCGTCGAGGTTGTGCACAAAGGGCTTGGAAATATCACCGAAGGCGATATCATGAAAGCGGAAAATCTCTCGCCGGTTGTCATTTACGGATTCAATACGGTAATAGTTCCGGCGGCCGCCGCCCTTGCGCGAGAAAAAAACATAGAAATCAAGGCCTTTAAAGTCATTTACGATTTGTTCGACGACGTGGTTAAGAAATTGAACGAAATGGTGCCGCCGGAAATCATAATCACGCCGCTTGGAAATTTTGAAACCGTCGCGATTTTTCGAACCGAACACGGACGTATGGTTGTTGGCGGAAAAGCGTTGGACGGCAAGCTCGTTGCTGGTGAGAATGCTCGCGTCTGGCGCGGTGAAATGCCGCTAGGCGACGGAATCATCGAAACGGTTCAGAGCGGAAAACAGACCACAAAAGAAGTCCACGGCGGACAGGAATGTGGACTCGCTTTCAAAGGAAAAGTAAAAATTCAAGTCGGTGATCGACTTGAGGTGTATCACGAGGAAGTGAAGGAGAGGAAAGTTGTCGTTCAACGATAAAGTAATTGTCATTCCGTGTCCTCGCTATCCAGCTCTATCCGTGAAATATTGACAAAGAAAATTGCATAAAATCTTTCGATCGAAAGATTTTATGCAATTTTGTTCAGTGTGATTTATAAAAATAAAAATCACGCGCTATTTTTTCATGTTTACCTAACGATGGGATAATTAATAGCGTTACGTCGTTTCCTACATGGTACCGCGATGCAAGACGCATGAGATCAGACTGACAGTCAAATGGATAAGCGTATACGCTTTTCTGAACCTGAAAGCATCCTATTGAGCGAAGCATTTGCTGGAACGCTTGCCTCTTGTGTTTGTATTCAGGTATGTCAAATAAGATCAATCTCCAAAAATGATCCCATTTGCGTCCTTTGATATTTATAAAATTGTCCTTACTAGAGCGCACAAAACCCTTTTCTGTGATCATGATTGGCGAGTGCTCGTCTTGTTCGTCGTACGTAATGAGTTTTTGTATTTTGAGAGTTCTTAACATTCGCTTGATTTCCCAAACCGAGTATTTGCCAAGTCCTTTTATTAGTTTGTCCGTGTTTCTTCCTTGAGACAGTAACCCGGCAATAGTGATCAAAGTTCCGACCCCAAGTATTTTCAGCAATGAACGCGAAACGATAGTTATGCTGTTTTTGGTTTTGCGTTTCATAGTCCCCCTATATATATAGCTGCCAGAAAAAACAGCTGTTGTCAAGAATCATCCGCCTTAAATTATCCAATTTTTCTCGATCGAGAGAAATTGGATAATTTGTATTTTTACGTTTATGGAAGAAAAAAGCAGTGCATTTAGTATAGAATACGGGTTTTGCCAACAACTCTTGACAAAGGTGCTATTTTGTGCTATTCTGAATATTCAGACTACGGTATTGAACCTTACAATTCTCCCGACGTAA
>JBBTQP010000010.1:0-2152 GCA_038065635.1 Patescibacteria group bacterium
ATTGACAATTTCAATAGAATCTCTTAACGTCCGCTTGGGTCTTTTGACAGATCGGTTTTTCAACACGGAGGGTTGCGAGAGATGATGGAAGAATATGATTTGCTTCGCGCGTACCGGACCATGCTCCTCATCCGTGTGGTGGAGGAGCGCATCGCGGAGAAGTACGACGAGAACAAGATGAAGTGCCCAACCCACCTGTCCATCGGGCAGGAGGCTGTGGCGGTCGGCGTTATGGCGCACTTGACGGACAATGACGTGATCTTCTCGACTCATCGTTGCCATGCTCACTACCTTGCAAAGGGCGGGGATGTGAATCGCATGATAGCGGAGATGTACGGGAAGGAAACGGGATGCGCGCGCGGACGAGGCGGTTCCATGCACCTCATCGACTTGCAGCGTGGCATGTACGGTTCGTCGGCAATCGTCGGCGGCTCAATGCCTTTGCCGCTCGGCGCCGCGCTCGCGTTCCAGCTTCGCGGTGAGCAGAACGTCGGCGTCGCGTTTTTCGGAGACGCCGGCATCGAGCCCGGCGTGTTCCACGAGTGCATGAACTTTGCGGCGTTGCGAAAGCTGCCCGTGTTGTTCGTGTGCGAGAACAACGACTACTCGACCATGACTCGGCGCCACGAGCGGCAGTGCGTTCCAATTGCGGAGCGTGCGGCCGGTTACGGCATTCCGGGAGTTCGAGTGGACGGCAACGATGTCCAAACGGTGTTCGAGGCTACGCGAATTGCAGTGGAGCACGCGCGCGACGGCTTGGGCCCGACCCTCATCGAGGCGACGACCTATCGCTGGCGCGAGCACGTGGAACACAACAAGGGCATCATGTCTCGTCCGGAAGACGAGCTTCGTTACTGGAAAACGAGGTGTCCGCTCGAGCGATGCCAGAAGGATCTGGCATCACTCGGTATTTTCGGGGGGATCCTCGATGAGATGTTGCTCGATGTTCGTATGGAGGTGGATGAAGCGTTCAAGTTCGCGGAGGAGAGCCCGTTCCCTTCGCCGTCCGATCTCCTAGACGGTGTCGGCGATGATGACGTTGGAGGAGTGCCATTCGAATCGTCGTCTACGTGGGAATGGGAACCGTCGCCTACGTCTGAAAAAAAGCAGCTTTCCATGACTGAGGCAATCGCAGAGGCGACGGTTCAGGCCATGGAAGCGGATCCGAGCATTTTCGTTTTCGGACTTCACGTCACGGATCCGAACGGAGTGTTCGGCACGACCAAGCCGGCGTTCGATCGCTTCGGCGCAAGCCGAGTTTTCGAAACGCCGATCTCCGAAGCGACGCTTACCGGCGTCGCAGGCGGGGCCGCAATGCTCGGGATGCGACCGCTTCACGTTCACGCACGGAACGATTTCTTGCTCCTGTGCTTGGACCAGCTGGGAAACCAGTTGTCGAAGTGGTGCTACATGTCCGGCGGGCGGATCAACGTACCTGTCGTGATTCGCGCCATCGTTGGGCGTTCACGGGGTCAGGGGTGTCAGCACTCGCAAAGTCTGCAATCCCTGTTCGCGCATTTCCCAGGTCTGCACGTTGTGGCGCCATCGAACGCCTACGACGCGAAGGGACTGCTCTCCTCCGCGCTCACCGGCAGTTGCCCCGTGGTGTTCCTCGAACACCGTCTTTGCCACCCGCTTCGCAACGCGGTTCCGACAGAATCCTATCGTCTGCCGATCGGTAAGGCGCGAGTCGTTCGCGAAGGCAAGGACGTTACAATCGTCGCATTGCTCCAGATGGTGTACGAGGCGGAGCGAGCGGCGGAAAAGCTCGCTGAAATGGGCATCAGCGCCGAGGTGATCGACCTTCGATCAATTCGTCCGTGGGACAAGAAGGCGGTTTGCGCGTCCGTTCGTAAGACCGGACGGCTCATCGTCGCAGACACGGGGTGGACCGAATTCGGCATCTCCGCGGAAATCGCGAGTTACGTGACAGAACGCGAGTTCCACAACCTCAAGGCGGCGCCAGTGCGTATCGGTTTGCCGGCTTGCCCAACGCCGATGTCGGAGCCGCTCGAGAACGCTTACTACCCGAACTCTAGCGAGATCGTGACGTTGGCTCTCATGTTGAATGGTCGAGAAGTCCCACTCGACCTGGCCAACGACTTCGCCACGGGGGCGATCGCGGGGCCTTTCTAGCCCCAACTCAACCAGC
>JBBTQP010000010.1:2252-20335 GCA_038065635.1 Patescibacteria group bacterium
AACGACTTCGCCACGGGGGCGATCGCGGGGCCTTTCTAGCCCCAACTCAACCAGCTCTCGGATTTGATTCCGGGGGCTTTTTCATTTGACGGAAGTTTCGTTTTTGTTCAGTATACCGGTATGAATATCAGCGCAGTGTTTTTTGATCGAGAAGGTGTAATTACTCCAAAGCTCGAAAAAGGGGAGTATCTATTAAATATTAAAGACGTTAGTTTGGCAGACGGGATCGAGAAAGGACTACGCCGACTAAACGAGCTAAGCATTCCTATTTTTATCGTGTCGAATCAAAGTTGTGTTCATCGTGGGATGATAACGATGGAGCTGGAATTGGAGATACATCAAACCGTTATGCGGCTTCTTTCCGAGCGCGGAATTGCGATTCGTGACAGTCGTATCTGTCCGCACGTAGATTCGGACTGTTGCGACTGCAGAAAACCGAAACCCGGGATGATTCTTGACCTCTGTTCGAAATACGGGATTGATCCGACGCGTACAGTTATGGTAGGTGATTCCGCAACTGACATTCAGGCAGGGGAGTGCTCCAACGGAATAATGCAGATCTATATTGGATCATCGACGAGCGATCTCGGTGAGACGCCGTGTGTTCCAACACTTGATGCGGCGGTTGATGAGATGTTATCCGGCATTTCCGGCCATTTCCGTTGACAAAGCCCGCGTTTTTTTGTAGGGTCACGGCACGTAGTAGTCCTTTACAGACCGATTGGAGGCGTCATGGCTGAAGTTCGATATTCGGGTTTGACGTATGGTTCGGTGCCACTCGTCGTGAGTGAGAACGGCGAGACGGTCAACATGAACAAGGAGGGAACCGCCACATTTTCTTTCGTGGGCGCAGACGTCAGCATCGGCGTGCAGGAAGGCCAGATGCACACGTATAAGAGTACACGCGGCGTCGTACGTGCACCGCATGGGGCTAAAGTGTTGCCATACTTCATGCGCGGAGGCGAGTGGCATGTCGTGATGGTCGAGCAATTCCGAATCGCACTGCCGGGCAAGACTATCGAGCCGGTGGGCGGTGAGGTCGACGAAGAAACCCCAAAACAATCGATGGTGCGCGAGCTGGAGGAAGAAGCGCATATCGTCGTCCGCTCCGAAGACGTTGATGTCGTGTACATCCTCTACATCCTACCGTCTATGATGCGGTCCAAGGTGTTCGGCGGCATCGTAAAGATCGACGAGAGCCAATTGCCTCTGGAGATAGTCGGGGGTGAATGGTCGCTCGGTGAGTATACGGTCGTCGGTACCTACAAGCTTCTTGATCTCTTGAGGAGCCGCGATGACATGAGCTGGATTTCTGATATCGAGACGTACCTTTTGCTCGACGCCGTTGCCAAGAAGGTCGGTCTGCTCGCGAAGCTCTATTAGCACTCGCCATCTCCACTGATGGCGTCTTTTTGTTCCCGGCATACAATAGTCGTCGCTACGTTCGTCGTTATGTTCTTGACAAAACGCGTTTTTTTTCATAACGTCTTTTTGCTCTCGATCCATGGTGGATCGTTTGCAGAAAGGCGTTCTTTCAAATGAGTGATGCAACCAGAATCGACGGGCAGAAGCTTGATATGCACCCGACTCGACTTGCCCGCTGGTTGGCGGACAAGGACAGCTGGGAGACGGCACAAAACATCTTTCCGATGTACATGGAGATTTCTCCGTTCGGCTTGTGCAACCACGAGTGCACGTTCTGCAGCGTGGACTACATGCTCGACCGGACCGACGCTCCGCGACTGCGCTTCGACGTGCTGGAACGGACATTGAAAGATATGTCCTCGAACGGCGTGTTGAGCGTGATGTTCGCTGGCGCTGGCGAGCCGTTTCTCTACAGGGATCCGGCGACCAGAAATGATCTTGGCGACGTGATCATCGCCGCTAGCTACGCCGGACTGGACGTGGCGGTAACAACCAATTCGGTGCTGATGACACCGGAGCGGTGCATCAAAGCGTTCGATGCCGAGCGACTGCGTTGGATCCGTACTTCGATCAACGCCGGCGACGCAGAGACCTACGTCAAGATCCACAACGCCAAGCGAGGCGATTTCAACACCGTGCTTCGCAATCTCGCTGAGGCGGTGAAAATCCGCGCGAAGCTTGGGAGCGGCGTGAAGCTGCTCTGTCAGATCGTGGTCGTTCCGGAAGCGTGCGGCAGGCGACGAAGGTCGCTTGTGCTCGAAGACATGCCGTCGAACATCCACACCGTGGTTCCGCTCGCAAAAGCGTTGCGTGACATCGGAGTGGACAACCTGGCGGTTAAGCCGTTCAAGCAACATACAGTCGAGCTGGGTGAAACCAGATCGAGCATGTACGACGGCGTGAGCTACGCCGACAGCGAGACATGGGAGCGTCTCTTCGACGACCTTGAGGCGCTGGAGACGGATGACTTCGAAGTGACGATTCGTCGTCAAGCCATGCGCCAACAGGAAAACGAGTACCGAGGGTACGGAACGTGTTACTCGACTCCGTACCACTGGGCGTACATTGAGGCCGATGGAGAAGTTTGGGGTTGCTCCGCTTACGTCGGCCGCACCGAAGCCGGAAAAGAGATCGGGGATCACCGGTTTCGCTTCGGCAACGTGAACGATCACTCGTTCTCCTCCATTTGGCGTGGCGACCGTCGGCGCGCCAACTGGGAGTTCACGCGTAAACCGCCGGAACAAGGCGGACTCGACGTGAGCAAGTGCATGAAGGGTTGTCAGATGGACATGCCCAATGTTTATCTCTGGCAACTCATGCATCCGGGCCCGGACGTCAACTTCATCAAGTGATTCGTTCGGCTTTTTCAATCGCCTCGCTTCTCGGGGTGATTTTTTTTACGATGTGTGCTACATATTAATCGCTTTCTAGCTGAAAGGAGAATGCATGCCCCTTACAATCTCGGTAGATGTGTTGGTGGTAGGCGGCGGTAGCGCCGGACTGTGGCTCATCGACGAGCTTCGTCGAACGGGGCGAAGCGCGGTTTTGGTGGAATCCGTCTCGCTTGGCAGTGGGCAGACAATCGCATCGCAAGGAATACTTCACGGCGGCATGAAGCACTATCTCGTGGCACGCCCTGGCACGTTCGTGAAAGCTCTCGGACCCATGACGAGGATTTGGAGGGAGTGCCTAGCAGGAGATCGCGAGCCTGATCTCAGCGTCGTTCGTCGCAGAAGTGACTCGTGTTATTTCTGGCGTACATCGTCGCTCGTTTCTTTGGCAACTTCTTTCGGAGCCCGTTTCGGGATCCGATCGGAGATCCGTAAGATCGCGCGAGCGTCATTGCCGGAAACTCTTCGCGGCGCAGCAGGGGACGTGTGTGTAATCGACGAACAGGTCGTAGACCCGCACAGTCTCGTTTCCGAGCTTTTCAAAAGGAATCGTAAGCATACGATCAGAGCCGGAATTCGTCGCGTTGATTATTCCGCGAGGAACACTGTTAGTTCGGTTGAGCTGAACGACCAAAGCGGGTCATTGCAAATGACTCTCAAACCGGATTTTGTCGTATTGACTGCCGGTGAGGGAAACTCCGAGCTTCGAAAGCTTTGTGGCTTACCTGAACAGGCGATGCTGCGATTGCCGCTACAGATCCTGGTGCTTCGCGGGAACTTGCCGGATCTGAACGGCGTTTGCTTGGAAGGAATTCAAGCGAAAGCCGTCATCACGACTCATCGTTTGTCACGAGACGACGCGGTGTGGCAGTTTGCGAGCGAACGAATCGCTCCGGATGCAGGCGAGGATTTCGGTCGTCATGCTTTGGCCGAGATTTCCGCGTCGCTGCCAGGTTACAATTTTCCGAGAGTTTCAGTCTCGGTCTACACCGCGACTCGCGCCGAATGCGCTACTGAAGACGGCGGACGTAGCTCCGACGTCGCGGTCTTCAAGGAAGGCAACGTGATAACAGCGTGGCCAACGAAATTGGTTCTGGTTCCTCGAATGGTCGAGCGAATCATGAGCTACCTTCCGATTCAGTTCGATGCAGGCAAGACTCCGCGCGAGATCGCCGAATGGCCTCGTCCGGATGTAGCGTCTTTCCCTTGGCCTTCGGCCTGATGCTCAACGCCTCGACAACAAATGTCGGGGCTTTTTCTTGACAATTAGCATTTTTTTGATAACGTGGCTTTGGAGGTTAAGGACATGAGTCGTGATGCTCTTTTTCTCGGTGGAACGAAGGGTCTTGGCCTTGCAATGGCCAAAATCGCTCTCGTGGAAGGGTGGCAGGTAACTGTTGCCGGACGTAACCCCGAAGCGTGTCCAATCGTCGCCGAGGGGAAAGCGACGGGGTTTCGGGTTGATCTTGAGGATGGCGAACCAACAACGCTCTCGAGAGCGTTCGATCTGATCGTGTGGACGGCGGGCGCGTATCAGGAGGGGCCGATAATCGGTCTGACGCACGGGGAGATCCGCTCGATCTGTCGCAATCATCTCGAGGGTCCGGTTTCATTTCTGGTTCCGATTCTGCAAATGAACGCGAATCTGTACCGACCCGTGAACCTCGTAGTCGTTGCCTCAAGCAGTTCCTACCGCGTTCGCCTCAACGAAGGTCTCTATGGGACCAACAAGGCCGCAAAAGCGCAACTGGCGCGAACGCTCGGTCAAGAACTGCCAGCGCTCATTCCAGGATCCTGCGTTCTGCTCGCCAACCCTGGTGGAATGGCGACTCCCTTTTGGGACGGGAGAGATCGCGACGTCAGCGGGTTCATGAACCCTGATGCGGTTGCGCGATGTATCTGGAGCGAGATGAATTCGCAGGACGTCCCTTTCAAGGAAATCCATGTCGTTCGACAGGGCGACGGAACCCCGAAGGTCGAATACGGCGCAAGGATTCCAGAATAGCATTTTTCACAACCCCACGGCTCTCCATGGGGTTTTTTCTTGCCGTTTTTCGTAGCATTAGGTAAAGTCACGCATGAAACGAATATGGGTGAAAAAGTGCATTCTCTTGAAGATTTGACCGTCCAATTGAATCGACTTCGATCGGAAGGTAAAAAGATCGTGCAATGCCACGGGTGTTTTGATTTGCTTCATGCCGGTCATTTGAAGCATTTCGAGTCCGCCAAAAAAGAAGGCGATGTTTTGGTCGTTACTGTTACAAGCGACAGGTTTGTGAATAAAGGACCAGGGCGTCCCGTGTTTCCTCATCAGATTCGCGCGGAAACGCTTGCCGCACTTCATATAGTTGATTACGTCGCCGTATGTGATAGCCCGAGCGCAGTACAAGTTATAGATCTTCTTCGACCGGATGTATTTGTGAAGGGAAAGAATTATGCCGATAAGTGCAACGATGAAACCACGAATACTTTTGAAGAAAAACAGGCGGTGGAACGAAACGGCGGTCGAATGTATTTTACGCCAGAGACGGTTTTCGGTTCCAGTTCTCTTTTGAATCAACATTTTGATCTTTATCCGCGAGAGATGCAATTGTTCCTCGAGGACTTTCGTAAGAGGTATACGTCCGACGATATTGTTAAGGCGCTTGATGGAATACGAGGTCTCAAGGTGCTCGTGGTTGGCGATGCGGTTGTGGATGAATATCATTACGTTTCACCGATGGGTCGAACATCGAAATCGAACATCGTGGCGAGCCGCTTTTTAAGCGATGAATCTTTTGCCGGAGGAATATTTGCCTGCGCAAATCATGTTGCTGGTTTTTGCGATGACGTTCATCTTGTTACCTGTCTCGGTCTTCGGGACACCAAGGAGGACTACATTAGACGAAATCTCAAACCGAATATCAAAACAAGTTTTGTATATAGAGCTGATTGTCCTACCACGGTTAAGCGTCGATATGTTGACCGTGGAAATCTTTCGAAATTGTTCGAAGTGTATTTTTTTGAAGATGCGCCGATGCCGGACGAAGCTGAAGATCAGATGGTTTCCGTGCTTGAAAAACTTCTTCCGGAGTACGATGTTGTCATTTCGCTGGATTATGCCCATGGATTTTTGAGTCAGCGTACTATAAATTTGCTCGCGGAACGTTCAAAGTTTTTAGCGGTTAATACACAGACCAATGCCGCCAATATCGGGTATAATCCTGTTGTGAAATATCCACGCGCGGACTATGTGTGCATTGATGAGCCGGAGTTGCGGCTTGCCACTCGCGACCGTTTTGGAGCGATTGAACCGCTTTTGACGGCCGTGACGGAAAAGCTCAAAAGTTCAAAAGGAGTTGTCACTCGAGGACATAGGGGATGTCTTGTGACTGAAGTCGGCAAAGGGTTGGCTCACATTCCTGTAATGTCGCAAAAGATCGTGGATACCGTTGGAGCAGGGGATGCGTTTCTCGCGATCACCGCGCCATGCGTCGCCAGCGGTTTGCCAATGGAGCTCGTTGGATTTATCGGTAATGCAGTTGGCGCAAAGGCGGTTACAATCGTCGGAAATCGCGAATCCGTAGAACCGGAATCGTTAATTCAAACTATTAAAGCATTAATGGCGTAATTATATGGCGTTCAAAGATTTTTTTCAGAAGTTTACGACCGACATTCTTTTTACTCTTGCGAATACGCGCGTTACATCCATCGATGGAAAAGCGGTGGATTCAATGTTCGCTCTTCAGGCGATTGCGGAAAAGTTTAAGTCGGCTCATGCGGCTGGTGGGAAGATTATTTTCGTTGGAAATGGTGGGAGCGCGGCAATGGCAAGCCATCAAGCTTTCGATTATTGGAAGAACGGAAAGATGCGAGCCATTGCTTTTAATGACTCATCGTTGTTAACAGGTGGTGGGAACGATTTCGGATATCCCGACGTTTTTTCTCAACCTATTGCAATGTTCGCAGAGGCGCGAGATGTGGTTGTGGCTATTTCAAGTTCCGGTCAATCGCAGAATATTTTGAACGCCGCGAAAAAAGCGAAGGAGATTGGATGCCACGTGATTACAATGTCCGCGTTTAAGAATGACAATCCACTACGATCTCTTGGCGACGTAAATATATATTTGGACACAATGGTGTACGGACATGCGGAACTTGGACATGAAACGATTTTGCATTCGATTTTGGATTACACGATTTACGGAAACGGCGCTTGACTGAATATGCCGCGAGACACGCGAACGAAAATCGTAACGCCAAAACAGCTCGCCGCGATTGCGGAGGAGGCGCGAGCGCAAGGAAAAAAAGTCGTACATTGTCACGGCGTTTTCGATCTAGTGCATCCCGGGCATATTAATTATTTCGAACGCTCGCGAGAGTTAGGCGACATCCTTTACGTCGGTGTACTTGCGGATAAGTTTGTTAAGAAAGGTCCGGATAGACCGAGATTTTCTGAGCAAGTGAGACTTGCCTGGGTTGCGGCTTTGGAGTGTGTGGATTACGTGGTGTTGAATGATGAGGAAGAAGGGCCGTGGAATATTATGCGCTTGGTGCGTCCTAGTGTTTATACAAAAGGAGTAAGTGAACAGGTAAAACTGGATGACCCGAACAGTTTGTTGCACAAGGATAAGAATTTGATCGAGGAACTTGGTGGTGAGATTCGGTTCACGCCTGAAGTCCAAATACATTCCACGGATATTTTCAAACGTCTTTAACGCTTGACATTTCAGCTTTTTTCGTGCAAACATTCGCTCGTTCGACAACCTTGACAACTAGAGGGAGTAGAGGGTGTAAGAATGCCTACGGTTTTGTACGTGATGCGTGACGACGGGTACATGACGGAGCCGATGAGCGTGATGATGCTCTCGGCGCTCGGACAGCAGTGTGGATGGTCGTCGCGACTCGCGCTGCTGGAAAGGGACAACATCACCGACGTGGTGAATGAGATGAAGCCGGATGTGGTTGCGTTCAGCGCCATCACCGGTTCTCATCAGGCGTTCCTTACAGCGAACGCCGCGATCAAGAAGGCCGCGCCTTCCGTGAAAACGGTGATCGGCGGGCCGTACGCGACGTTCCGCCCAACCGTAATCACCGAGTATCCGTTCGACGCGCTTGGCGTGGGCGAATGCGATGACTCGTGGCCAGAGCTGCTGCGTGCATTGGAGACAGGTGTCTCCATCGACAACATCCCGAACATCATCACGCCGAATAACGCGTCTCGCGTGCTTCGGCGATCGCTCACGGACGCGAGCGGATGGATGATCACCTCGGAACACCTGCGCCCGCGCAAGACCAATCTGGATGACCTGCCGTTCATGGACAGGGAGTTGGTCTACGCGAACACCGCGTTCAAGGTTCGCCCCAAGCGGACCATGATGGCGGGTCGCGGATGCCCGTTTCGTTGCACGTATTGCTTCGAGCACGCGTGGAACGAGATGTACCAGGGCAAGGGCAAGGTTTTCCAGAAGATGAGCGTGCCTCGTCTCATGGAAGAGCTCGTGCAACTCAAGCGTAACTGGGACACGCGCTACATCAAGTGGTACGACGACGTTTTTCCGGTTCTCGACGAGGACTGGCTCGAGGAGTTCGCGGAGGCCTATCCTCGCGACGTCGGGCTGCCGTTCCACTGCTTGGTTCGCGCTGAGATGGTCACGGAGCACCGGCTCAAGCTTCTCAAGAAGGCCGGTATCTCGTCGCTTTCCATGTCGGTCGAGGCCGGGAATCCCTTCGTACGGGACTACGTTCTCATTCGGGACATGACCGACGAGGACATGCGGAGGGCGTTCGCACTATGCCGCGAGTTTCGTATCCCCACCATGACCAACTCCATTCTCGGAGTTCCGGCGCCAACCCTTCCTGACGTGAATGCCAGCAAGGAGATGTACGATCAGCAGTTGGCAAAAGTGCTGTCCGTTGCGGTCGAGGTGGACCCGAGGCGGACGAAGCGACGTAAGCATCTCGTGGATGTCGTTCGCGAGATTCGCGAGAGCACTCCGGACGAGTTGAAGGCACGCAGTGCGGTCGACTTCGTTTTGCGCGACGCAGGAGTCCGCGCAACGTACATCGAGTACGACGAGGACTCGGTGAGATACTGCGCGGATCGCCAGGTGAGCTTCGGCGAATTTCCCATGTTCTTCCCGTACCAAGGGACGCAGCTTGGGAACTACGCCGTTCGCCACGGGTATTTCGACGGCAATTACGACGAGTTGCCGGCGAGCTACCAAACCACGTCGCCACTCGAGTGCTACACGAGTGGCGAAAAGCGCGTTCAGCAGAATCTGGCGCTCTTGGGGACGATCGTGCTCTTCTTCGCGGGGAGCTACAATCCGATCCTGAATGCGCTAGCAAAGCCGGTTTCGCGGCTTGCGATCGACGTGCTGTCGCGACTTCCGTTCACGAACTTGTATTTGCGGGTGTATTCGGTAACGAAGAACACCATGCAGGCAGGGAGGATCTACCGCCTCCCGTATAGGTTCCGTGAGCGGCTGAACGACCTCTGGACCAACTACAAGCTAGACTGGTTCAAACAGACCACCAAAGCGGAAGAGGTGGCTGTGGATCGTCGAGGTTTTCCGGGAGATCGTCCCGGTGGCCAAACTCTGGGCGGTCCGCCGTCCAACTGACCGAAGGGTCTTCAAACGTGAAGCGGTTCGACACTCGTCGAGCCGCTTTTTTCTTGCGCAAATTATTGATTTTTAGTAGAGTCATATAATTACATGGATATTTCATTAAGCATTATCGTCCCGGCGTTGAACGAGGCGAAGAACATAGAAGCTGCCATCGCTGGAGCCAAGCGTTCATTGGCGGAAGCTAATATCACGAATGTCGAGTTTCTTGTTATGACGTGCCTTGATCGCGATCTCAAGAGCGACGGTACTGTGGATATCGTTAGAAAACTCGCCGAACAAGATCCGCGCATACGTTCAATTCACGTAGACGTATATCAGAAGCTCGGAGAAAAATATCGCAATGCTGTTCGGTTGGCGACGAAAGAATACTCCATGATGATTCCTGGAGACAATGAAAACGATCCCGCATCTTTTCCAGTGATTTTTTCCAACATCGGAAAGGCAGATATGGTTGTATCGTATACATCGAATCCCGAAGAACGTCCTTTGTATCGCAGAATTATCTCAAAAACTTATACAACCTGTTTGAATATTTTGTTTTTGCACAGAATGCCTTATTACAACGGGATAAACGTTTATCGTTCGGAGGATCTTCGCAACGCTTTGCCGCAAACAGACAGCTTCGCGTACGCCGCCGAAATCTTGTTGACATTGTTAAAGCAGAAGAAGACGTACGTGGTGGTTCCTGCGCGAGTTCAGTTTCGTTTCGGGAAAACAAAAGCGCTTGGATGGAATAGTTTGAAAAGTGTCATCGCGGCAATTCTTAGATTGAGAACGCGCCTTGCATTTAAGCGACCGTCTTCATCTGGCGTGGAGTCTGAAGATAAAGGATGAGATTTCTTGTCGCATAGGATTTTATGGAAAATATCGCTATTATTGGAACCGGAATGGTTGGCGGCGCTCTTTGTAGATATTTTCAAACAAAGAATATCAATGTAGGACTATTCGATCCGCCCAAGGGCTACAATGATGTTTCGGTTCTTTCGGAGGCGGACGTTATATTTGTAGCGGTTCCAACTCCTCATTATTTGGATGGCTCCGGATTTGATGATTCGTTTTTGCGTTCGGCGATTTCGGCAATTCCTGTTTCCGGAAAGACGATTGTTTTGAAATCGACAATTTTGCCCGGAACAACCGATCGTTTTCAGCAAGAATTTTCGCAGCATCGGATATTATTTAATCCGGAATTTTTGACGGAATCAAAGGCAGATCACGACATGCAGTTTCCAACGCGACAAATAGTGGGCTTCACGGATCAGAGCAGGGGAGATGCGCGAAGAGTTTTGAAAATTTTGCCTCGAGCGCCATTTGAAACCACCATACCTGCCAAAACCGCCGAGCTTGTAAAGTGCATAGGTAATTCTTTTTATTCTCTAAAAGTTACTTTCGCTAACCAGGTGTACGATTTATGCGAAAAGCTTGATATAGATTATGATGAGGCCAAGCAAATCATGACAGCGGAGCCATGGATGGGGACGCATCATTGGGACGTGATTCATAAGGGTTATCGTGGCTATGGAGGCAAGTGTTTGCCCAAGGATACTCGTTCTACGATTCAGTTGGGGGATGCGCATGGAATAGATCTTTCTTTATTGAAACAAGCCGAAGAGTATAATAATGATCTTATTAGATCGCAGGGCTTGGATATTAATTGGGAAGAAGGAAGCCCTAAGAAAAATGACGAATGACAAAGCCCGAATGACGAAACTTTTATGAGTTTATTTCTCGTCACCGGCGGCGCCGGATTCATTGGCCATCATCTCGTCGAGAGATTGTTGCGCGACGGACATCGGGTGCGTGTTCTTGATAACCTGTCGACAGGAAAGCGAGAACGCATCCCACAAGACGCGGAGTTTTTTGAATTGGATTTTACAAAACTTGATGAGATACGTCCGGCATTTGTTGGAGTGGACGGCGTGTTTCACGTTGGAGCTTTGCCGCGCATTTCTTTCTCCATCGATCATCCGATCGAGTCGTTTCAAGCGAATACTTTTGGCACGCTTAATGTCTTGGTTGCGGCACGCGATGCCGGAGTGGAACGCGTCGTATATTCCGGCTCTTCTTCCGCCTACGGAAATTCGGAGGAGCTTCCAAATCGTCCAGATATGCAGGCGAATCCGATGAATCCATACGCCTTACAGAAATACAACAGCGAATTACTATTTAAGCAGTTTTCCGATATTTACGGACTTGAGACGGTAGTTCTGCGGTATTTTAACGTATATGGTCCAGGCATGGCGGATTCCGGATCGTACGTCACTGTGATTTCTGTATTCGCGCGACAACGCAAGGCCGGTGAGCTGTTAACGATTCATGGAGATGGCGAACAGTCGCGCGATTTCACGTATGTCTCCGATGCTGTTGATGCGAACGTGCGAGCCATGACGTCTGATCGCGTTGGGCACGGAGAGATATTGAACGTCGGAAGCGGAAATAATTATACGGTTAATTACATCGCGAGCGCATTTGGCGGTCCCACCATATTCAAGGAAGGGCGCTCGGCTGAAGCGCGGCATACTCGCGCAGATGTTTCGAAAACCAAAGAACTTTTGGATTGGGAACCGAATGTGAGTTTTGAAAATGGACTTCGAGAGACGATAAAATGGTTCGGTTTGGAGCCAAGCTAATAATATGTCTACATATCTAGTAACAGGGGGTGCAGGGTTTATCGGGAGTCATCTCGTAGAGAGTCTTCTTGCGGACGGACACTCCGTTCGTATTCTTGATAATCTCGTAACCGGTAAAAGAGAGAATATTTCTTCTGGGGCGACTTTGATCGAGGGCGATGTCGGATATGCCGAGGTCGTCAAAAGCGCGGCGAATGGCGTGTACGGGATTTTTCATCTCGCCGCGATTCCGAGCGTACCGCTTTCCGTTGAGGATCCGGTTGGAACATTTAGAACGAACGTTATGGGCACACTCCACGTTCTTGATGCGGCTCGTTTAGCTGGAGTAAAGCGCGTTGTCGCAACATCGTCCTCTGCTATCTATGGCGATCAACTCATCCCTCATTCAACAGATGCCGTCGCTCGGCCAATGAGTCCATATGGTGTGCATAAGTTCATGGGCGAGAAATGGGCTTCCATGTTTTCTTCAATCTACGGATTGCAGACCGTGTCGCTACGTCACTTCAACGTTTATGGACCGCGCATGGCTGACACCGGAGCGTATGCGTCCGTAATAAATATTTTTTTGAACCTACATCGTAAAGGATTGCCGCTGACTATTATCGGCGACGGAGAGCAGACGCGCGATTTCGTTCACGTTAGCGATGTTGTACGTGCGTACAAAGCTGCAATGACAAATGAGTCGATAGGAAAAGGCGAAGTTTTCAATGTAGGTACGGGGCAGGGGAGAACGGTGAATCAGATCGCCGCGTTAATCGGTGGAACGGTCGAGCATTTGCCGCCAAGAAAAGGAGATATTCTTCACTCTGTCGCGGACGTTTCAAAAACAAAAGAGCTTCTAGGGTGGGAGGCAAAGAAGTCGTTTGAAGAAGGATTGAGAGATTTACTCAGACAGTACGGAATGGACTCTGGGGAGTAACTCCTCCAGTCTCCTCTTACTCTAAGAGGAGGTTTATATTTGATTAATGAAATATAAGTGACCTCCCCTTAAGGTAAGGGGAGGATGGAGGAGTTATGTACCCTGCCTTCGTATAACGATCGCAATCGTCTTCAGCAAAATTGCGATATCCAATAGCGGCGAGCGGTGTTTAATGTAGTAGACATCGTATTGAAGTTTTTTTAGGTTATCTTCCAGCGATGCGGTTGGCGTGAGAAAACGGACTTGTGCCCAGCCGGTTAGACCAGGACGGGTTAGGTGGCGCAAAGAGTAATATGGCATGCGTTCCGTAAGCTGTTCAACGAATTCCGGTCGTTCCGGTCGCGGTCCGATAAACGACAAATTTCCTCGCAGGACGTTCCAAATTTGAGGAAATTCGTCGAGACGGAGCCGACGCAAGACGCGACCCGCCGCAAAGAGGCGTGGATCGGTTTTTGCGTCCGCTGTAAACTGCGGGCCGTTTTCTTCCGCGTTTACGTGCATTGTGCGGAATTTCCAGATGCGGAATTGTTTGCCGAATTTGCCCAAACGGATTTGCGAATATAGCGCGGGACCTGGCGAAGAGACTTTAATAATCAATGCCACAATCGGATAAAGTATCAGCGTGATTATACCGAAAGGTATTGCCATCAAAATGTCACCGATTCGCTTTGCCATTTCGTACCAGGCCTTCTCATTTTCGCGCAGATGCTCAAGAAACCAAGTTTGCGAAACATATTCCAGAGGGATGCGGCCGGTTATGGTTTCTTCAAGCGCGGTTCGGTCTAGCAATGTCACAGGAAGAAAAAGCGTCTTGTACAGCGCATCGCGCAGTCCCGGAATATCGTCCGGTTTGTGGCCGAGTAAAATCGTGTGGATGTCTCGTTCGCGGATTATTTTTTCGATATCACCGAGAGACGAGTACCAAGCGACCTCCGGATCTTCAAAGCGCGAATTAGGCGTGGTCTCGAAAACGGCAACGAGATGAAATCCGAAAGCGGATCTCTCAAGCATTGTTCTAATTTTTGCCGCGTCCATTCCGCTGCCGATAAATAGCACGCGGTTTCGGAAAAGTGTGTTCGCGATCAATCTGTTGTAGCCGAGGCGCCATCCGTAACCGAGGAGGAGGACGATCGCGAAGTATAGAAATAGATTCGTTCGCGGCTCGATTCCGAAAATTGGGATGAGATAGAAGAATGCTAGTGCGACGGCGAGGTTCGCGATCATTCCTTCCAAATAAAGACGGAAAAACTTGATGCCGTTTTTTAGAACGTTGAAATCATACAACCCCGCGACATACGATCCTACGATCCAGAGCGTACTGACGACCCCGAAAGGAAGCGCATGAAGGTCCCAAGAACGTTGTTCCACGTGTCCGTAGCGGAGAAGAAGCGTCAAAAGTAGCGCCACCTGAAAAATAATCAGATCGCCTGTAACCAGCAGAAGTTGCTTGAATCTAATGCCAAGTCTTAACATGGTGAGTATGTTTGCACAGAAGTCGAAAGTCCGTAAAGTCCGTAAAGTCTGTAAAGTCCATCAAGCCGATGTCATTGCGAGGAGGCTTGTGCGACGCGGCAATCAAACGCCCTCGTCATTGCGAACCACAGCAGTGGCGCGGCAATCTCGTAGAAGGAAATAATTACTCATATTAGATTGCCGCGTCGTTGCTACTCCTCGCAATGACGGGGCTCTTTTTGGACTCATTCAAAAATATGTTGTAGAATTTCAATTCATGCCACAACGGATCATTCAATTCATCAAACGGGAAAAGCTGATGCTTGGGCGGTATTTGTTTGTGGGTGGAAGCTCTTTTGCTGTGAAAATTGGAACGTACGCAGTTTTATCGCGGCTGATTTGGGTGGATGGGCCGCGAACTTTTGAAAATATTATCGCTATCATATTCGCGGTGGTATACAACTACACTCTTCACCGATTTTGGACTTTTAAGCATCAAGCGCCAGCTTCCGGATCAGCTGGGAGGTATGTTGCTGTTGTGCTCGCAGGGAACGCGTTGGATGCGACATTTTTTTACATCGGCCACGACCTTCTCGGCGTGTATGATTTTTTGACAATCGTGATTTCTACAGGACTCCTTGCGTGCGTATCATTTTTCACGCACCGTCTTTTCACGTTTCATAACGATCCGTGGAAACGGAAGAATACGGGGGCTGAAGGGCTTAAGGGCTGAAGGGCTTATGGGCGGAGTGGCTCTTATGCTCATTAGCTCGTCAGCCCTTTTGCTCTTTTATGCTACAATATCTCCATGTCCAAACAATTGTTTGAACGGAGGAACGTGCTTGTGACCGGAGGCGCGGGTTTTATTGGTTCTCATTTGTGCGATCGGCTGGTGAAGGAAGCGCACGTAATATGTGTTGATAATTTCATAACGAGTTCGGAGTCTAATATCGACCATCTTCTTCAGGATTCGAATTTTGAGTTTATCAATCATGACATCACGCAGCCGCTCGATCTTCTTAAGTACTCGGAGTTAGAGCGATTCAAAGTTAGGTTCCAGGGGTTTCAAGAGATCTATCATCTTGCGTGTCCGATATCGAAACGTCATTTCGACGATTTTAAGATCGCAACTGTTTTGACGAATTCTATAGGTGTAAAAAACGTTTTGGATATCGCGGTAGAACACAATGCTAAAGTGTTGTACGCTTCTTCCAGCGTGTTATACGGACCGCGTAGCAACGGTTCGCACGTTAAAGAAACGGACGAGTGCCATCTTGATCACCTTTCTTCTCGCGGTGCATACGACGAGGGTAAGCGTTTTTCAGAGGCGATCCTTCAAACCTACGCCAACGTTTACTCGCTAGACGTGAAGATAGCTCGAATTTTCCGAACGTACGGGCCGAGGATGAAAATTTTTGATGGAAATCTTATTCCGGACATGATTCTTTCAGCATTGGAAGATAAAGATATAGTTTTGACAGGGAACGAAGACAGTCGCATTTCCATGGCCTTTGTAAACGATATCGTAGACGGTCTCGTACGCCTAATGTCCACGCCCATAGACGTAACCCTCGTTAATCTCGGATCGGACAATGACGTAAGGTTGGTGGCAATAGCGCAGCAGGTGTTGGAAATTCTCGGTTCAGGGTCTAGAATTCGTTTTGAACCCCCATGTCCATATCAAACCGAGGCGCCTTTACCTGATATAACTCGAGCAAGGGACATTTTGGGTTGGTTACCGCTCGTTAGATTGGAAGATGGATTAAAAAAAATGATCGACTATGCCAAATCTCACAGACAACAAGTCACCTTCTAGTCCTCCGGTCGAAAAGAACGCAGAAGGAATGGAAAAGAAAAATGTTTTGGTCACAGGAGGCGCCGGATTTATCGGCTCGTTTCTGTGTGAAAAACTTTTAGCCGACTCGCGCGTAATCTGTCTCGATAATTTTACGACTTCGCAGGAGTCGAATATCGACCATCTCTTACAGAACGGAGATTTCGAGTTTATCCGTCAGGACATTAACGCGCCGTTCGACCTGGAGGCGTTTCCGGAATTAGCTCGGTTCAAGTTGAAGTTCCAAGGAATTCAAGAGATTTACCATCTCGCGTGTCCAACGAGTCCGAAAAAATTCGACCAGTTCAAGATGCAAACGTTGCTTGCGAATTCATTGGGAATGAAGAATGCGCTTGATCTCGCCGTGAAGTACGGCGCAAAGTTTTTGCTTTCATCAACGTCAGTCGTATACGGATCAAGACCGGCAGACGGACACGCTTTCGTTGAGACTGAATTCGGAGCGGTAGATATGTTGAGTCCGCGTTCATGTTATGACGAAGGAAGGCGTTTCGCGGAAACGTGCGTTGCGACTTACAATCAAGTCCACGGCGTAGACGTTCGTATCGCAAGAGTTTTTCGAACATACGGTCCTCGAATGATGCTGTTCGATGGACAGATGATTCCGGATTTTATCACCAACGCCTTGGATAATCAGGATCTCGTTATCTACGGAGACGAAACATTCCGCACATCGCTCACTTACGTCTCCGACGTGGTAGACGGATTGATTAAGCTTATGGGCGCGCCGAAAGGAATCGGTCCGGTGAATATCGGAAGCGATCTCGAAGTTCCGCTTGTGGATGTTGCGCAAAGAATAATCGAAATGACCGGCTCAACGTCGCGCATCACGTTCCAACCGCCACTTCTATTCATGACCCCGCTTGGAATCCCGAGCTTGGCAAAAGCAAAAGATCAACTCGGATGGCTCCCGCTCGTTACAGTTGACTCCGGACTTAAACAGACGATTGATTATACAATTGCGCACAAGGGCTTGCTGGGATTCAAGACGACTTGAATTAAATAAAAAGCAAAGATATTCCCTGAGCTTGCCGTGCCCGCCTTAGGAGGGTCGAAGGGCTTCGATAATGAAAAATTCATCACCACGCCATGGTGTAGATCACAGACACTTCCGTAATTGTAAAAAATGCGCTAGATTAATGATATGAGAATCCACGAACTTGCTGTTGAAATCCCTGTAACTATTAAAAAGGATGTTAGCTCGTATATTGCATACTCGCCGGCTTTGGATTTGGCCAGTCAGGGAGATTCCGTTCAGGATGCTAAACGGATGTTCGCAGAGGCCGCCGAGTTGTTCATTGAGGAATGCGAGCGAATGAATACTCTCGATGATGTTTTGTTGGATTTGGGTTGGGAAAAAATTCAGAACGAATGGCATCCGCCCGCCTTCGAGCAAACGAGCGAAAGGGTTCGTATGCCGGCATAGGTATGCCGCGTATAACCCCGATACACTGGAGAGATTTTGAAAAATTTTTGTTTGCTTGCGGCTGTCAGTTCATTCGTGAGCGTGGAGATCATCGAGTCTATCAGAAGCCCGGTCTGCGTAGGCCGATTGTTATTCCAAAAAAGACGGATATCGGTGTAGATATAATCAAGAACAATCTTCGGACGCTTCAGATAGAGCACGGCAAATATTTGGAGATGCTTATATTGCTCTGATTAATAGAAACTGTGTCGGGCTTTTTACACAAAGATTGCCTTTCGGCAATTTTTGTGTGCATTTGTTATCCACATAAAGTTTGACATTGATGGTCGGGGAGATCCGCTATGTAGAAAAGTCAAGTATTTTTTTTCATACGGTTGCTT
>JBBTQP010000011.1:0-2211 GCA_038065635.1 Patescibacteria group bacterium
TAAAATAATATAAATCTCACTTAATCTAAAAAACGTTTTTCTTAAACGCGAAGGTGCTTCTCTCAATATCCTGTGTTTTTCATAATTTGATAGCCCTCCTTTAAGTTCTTGATGCCAAATTTGAAAACTTCTATCTTTATCGTTATATGTCGCGTTGCCCGCGGCTAAAATAAGACCTGCTCCGCCAAACTGCTTTATCGCTTTCGCGGTCGCTAATTTGTCATTAACTATTACACTGCTACTTTCTTTACCTTTTGCATTTTTCATTGGATGAACCTTGAAGTCCCAAACGATTTCTGAAAAACCGTCGAATTCAGACATCCCATATCTCGGTCCGGGCGTTTTCATCAATGCCGATAATTTTTCATCGCAAAGAAATTGAAAATAAAACCCAATCCACTCCATTTGTTTCCAATGTGGATAGTCAGCGTTCTTCATTTCCAGTATCGCTTTTCGCCCATCCCAAACTATCGGCATTTCTTTCAAAATCTTTTCAAGTTTTTTAATTAATTCTTCCGAGATCATAAAGATTTGATCACCGAATTATCGTGCAACGATCCCAATGAGTTTACGAATTGTGGAAATAAATGTAAATTTATATCTCTTATCAATGATGCGTCGTGTTTAACGTTTTCATTGTCTTTTCCGGCATTTCTTTTAATGACTCGATTCGTTTTTTCAGACTGTTCGATCCTTGATAGAAGACTTTTATCAACCAAGTCGTTGAAAATCGGTAATGTAATGAGAGTTTTTTCTGAAATCGTCATTCCGCCGTCATTAATCCGCCACCACCAATACATAAAGCTGCTATTCAATAATAAATACGCGTTATTCATTTCTTTTTCGTTAAAAAAATACAAAGTCTTCAATGAAGTGCGCTCGACTCCGTTCTTTAATGCTGAGATAAAATACCTGGGCGTTGAAGGAACTATCAATTTATACACAGTGGGTCTACGTGAAACGATATTGGCCAAAATTCTCTTCTGCTCCTTTGCGAGTTTATACAACGGTAACAAATCATTTTGAATTTTTGGAAAAACGTCTTCATTTGGTTTGATCTCGGTCAGGAAATCATCTATAGAGTCAAGAAGTATCTGTCTTTCGTTTGCCCGCCACCTTAACAAAGGGGTTATCTTAAAAACCTGTTTGTCGGCATTTTCTTTTGCGACAATAATTCCTGCGCGCGTACTATTCGCGGTATTTGTATTCTTTGAACCGAATTTAATCCCGCTGAATATGTTATCGGGTACATTATCGAAACAATAAACACTAATGTCCTCAAAACTGTTAATCATCAATCTCCTCAATGGCTTAAATTTTTGCCCATTCGTAAAAGTCTGCGGTGTAATGGAAATAAAACCTGTTGAGGATTTTATCACTTTTTCTAAAAAGAAAGCGTATAAATCCCTCGCCAAACTTGTTTCGAATCGCGCGTCAGGTTCTACCATGACATACGGCGGGTTAAGAATCGCGTAATCGAATTTTGGCAAGGAGTCGGAAAACAAAAAATCCGCTACAATAAAACGTGATTTTAGCATTAAAAATAATTTTGAATTCTTTTTTTGAAAATTAATCGTCAAAAGGTATCTCGCTACGAATAGCGCCAATCGGTCTCTGTCGATAAGAAATAAATTGTTCATTAAAAACTCCTCTTTATTTTCTTGAAGCTGAACAAGCCAGAATGACAGGTTCCCAATGCCGGAACAAGGATCGACCCATATTTTATTTTTTGGAAAAACAAGCGACTTTTTCGCCATAACCTGCGCGACATCGTCTGGCGTAAAATACTGTCCCTCTTGTTTTCGCTTATTATGATCTATATATGCTAGAGAATATTCGTAAAGCGCGGAAATTTCTCCGACCGAGAGACCTGAAATAAAATCAAAGTCGTTGACTTCAGCGTTAATAAATTCTTCTTCCTTAAGGATATAGTCCAAATCCTTTTTACGTAAATTATGTAGATGGGTAGCGAGAATTGAATACCATGCTTCTTCGAGACCTAAACGATCTAGGAGAAAATTGAAATCCCGTATTGGCAAACTATAAATTATTGATCGTTTATTATTACTCATTTTCGTTCAATTACTTCAACATATTACCAGAACAAACGAATAACATACAAAGAATGGTTTTGAGACGTCTCACATTGCATAAGACCTGTTATTTTTGGCGTTTTTTAGTGTTGACGTTTTTGCGTTTCACGTTGCTGTT
>JBBTQP010000012.1:0-14287 GCA_038065635.1 Patescibacteria group bacterium
GATTTTTTGTCCCCCACAACAGCCCGCGGCTTCTATTAATTCGAAGCGCACTCAATTGCCGTTCACTGCTCTTCATGATAATATTTTGTAATATGTTGACCTACACCGTTAAGCTCGCGCCCCAAGCGGAAGGCGGTTACACCGTAACGGTGCCCGCATTACCCGGTTGCATAAGCGAGGGCGACACGCTTGATGAAACATTGCGCAATATTCAAGAAGCGATCGAGGGCTGTCTGCTTTCCTTGGTTAAGCGAGGAAAACAGATCCCGATAGAATTTTCGGCATACCGCGACGTTCACGTCTCGCTGAAGAAGCCTCGTGCACAAAAACGCTTCCGATCGTATGCCAAAGTTGCCGCGCATTAAACCGAGGCTACTCATTCGCGCCCTGAAGAAAGCCGGTTTTATTTTGGATCACGTCCATGGTAGTCATTACATTTTTTACAGGGACAACATTCCCCATTCCATCTCCGTTCCAGTCCATTCTCGCGACATGAAAACGGGAACTCTAAGTTCGATCTTGAAATCCGCAAACATATCCGCCGAAGAACTCCTCAAGCTTTTATAGTGCCGCTTTTCGGATGAACATTTCTTTAAGTAGCTATTAATCCCCCACAACAGCCCGCGGCTTCTATTTATTCGAAACGATGCACTTATCGGAAATTTGATAGTTTCTCTTTGGCTCGCTATGATAGCTACGCATGAATCAAGCGACCAAACAACGTGAACTTCGCCGAAACGCCACCGAATATCACTCGGACGATTGGCTTTGGGAAAAATTGCGAGGAATGTGGAAGCGAAGCAAAATCGACCCAGTCGCCTATCAAAAACGTATACGCAAAGAGTCTGATGCGCGTCTTCGAAAATGATCGTTCTTGATACCAACATCATTATCGCCTTCTTGAAAGGCGATGCAACTATTAGTGCGTGGTTCGCTTCTCAACGTATTCGCGGGAGCGATATGTTAGGCATCTCGATAATAACCGTCACGGAATTGCTTTCGTTTCCGGATGCGACAGATGAGGATCTTCATTATATTCAGCGCTGGCTAAAATCATCCGTATGGATTTTACCGATAGATGAGCGCATCGCTATTCATGCCGGAGAACTCTGCCGAAAGTTTCGACTTAAAACGGCTGACGCTATTATTGCGGCAACCACGAAACACAATCGAGCCGCGCTTTTAAAGCGCGACAAGGATTTTAAAAAAGTAAAAGATTTAAGTTTTGTTTCCTTGTGATATCCCGCGCGTACAAAAAAATCCACGGTTAATCCGTGGATTATTTGTTCCCCCGCACCGGCCCGTGGTTTCTATATTTTCGAAGAAACGCGCTCATCGGAGAGAGTCAGATGAGTCTGTCTCTCCGAACGCATATCAACCGCGGGCCTGTGTGGGGTGGCGAGCGTCCGGATGTGCAATCCGAACGCTCGCTCCTTTGTAGGGGCGCATGGTGATGCGCCCAGAGTGCTTGATGAATTGTTTGAGGAGTCACCGGATCTCCTTTTCCTCTTTGCATTCCGAGCGAAGTAGAGGAATCCCTCGCTCGTTTTTTCTTACCTCCGCCGTCCGCCGCCGAACTTCGCCGTGAGCGCGTCGAGCGTGGTCGTAACCTGCTCGGTACTCGCGGGCTTAACTTCATCCTTGGGCGGCTTCGGCGCGTTGGCGGACAACTTCTCCGCCCAGAACGTGACGGGCATGATGTCCCGACCCGCGGCCCAGTCGAGGCCATGGTGGTCGACCCCGGGAAACTTCTCCGCGATCGCGATCGACCGCCCACCACGGCCATACGCCTCGTCGGCCTCCTCGCGCAGGAGCTGGAAGGTCTGCTGCCCGCGCACGCCGACCGCCTCCTTTACGAAAGCGTCGATTCTCTGCGCGAGAGCGAGATCCCCGAGGGGGCGGCTCGCGGGGGCACCGGGATACGGGTCCCACGCGAGCAGGTCGGCGAGCCGCGTACGCTCGACCAACTCCTCCTCGGACATCGGCGCCTTGGGCTCCGGATCCTCGAACGAGGTTCCCGGGACCACGGCCACCGTCACCGAGACGTAGCCACCACCGTAACCGCTGGCGTGCGAGGCGGACATCACAGTGCCGACGATTCCGGCTACCTTGATGTTCTCCTTGATCCACCCCTTCTCCTTGTTGATGAGCCGAAGCTCCCCGTTGTGGTTGGGGATGCCCTTAGCACTCGTCCAGAATCCGTCCGCCCGCTGCGCGCGGGTGGGGGAACCGAACGAAACCACCACGGTCTCGGTGTCGGCCTTCGCCTCCACCTTGTCCGCCGCCTCGTCCAGTGCCGTGAGCTGCGCGTCGACCTCGTCGAGTGCCACGGCCGCCTTCGGCCTCCACTCCCTGAGGAACGACATCGCGCTCGGCACGGAGACGCCGAGGGCGTTCGCCACGTCGGCCCAAGTGTCGATGGGCTTGCTCGCGCTGACCGCGCTTCGCAGACCTTCCACGAATTTGCCGGTCTCCCAGCCATCGCTGCCGCTGACGGCACGGACGCCCTGGGCGAGCTCGAGCCGGAACGTGGTATGGGACCATTTCCCGTTCTTGTTGTAGTCCGTTCCTCGGACCACCACGACGCCGGGGATAGTCTCGCCCTTGAACGTAGTTATTGACTCACCCTTGATGAGGATGAGGAACGGGCGGCGACCGCGAGAACCGATTCCATCGGAGTAGGTGAGAGAGGCGGGGGTGCTGTTCGTCGTCATTGGTCTCTCCTCCGCTCTTGTCCGTGCGAACGATCCAGTTTTGGATCATTCAGGCTTTTGGCATAATTGCCTAGCGCCATATTCGCTTGAACTTGAGCCTGCTGCCACATTATGGGCATGGCTTTACTGAAAAAACTTCAGCAAAACCTTGCCCATGAGTGGGTGGACATTCGAGGTAGCCATACCTCGACCCGTTGTTTAGTCCACATAGCCTCGGTTCGCCGAGACGCGTTTGCGTTTCTTCTTCACCTCTCGATGAAGCTATCGACCGTTACGCACGGCCGTTGAAAGAAGTCCGATTTGATTCGCTCCTTGCGGGAGACGTCGTCTCGGTTGTTTTCTTTCTTCGGACTTGTCCCGCCTCTCGAGAGAGGCGGGATTTCTCCGATCTGAAGTCCGGAAGAAGCTCTCGAGTTGTATGACTTTATGAGAGTTCCGGAATTCGGATCGGACGCCAACTTTTTCTGGTTGGCTAAATTATTACGTTGAAAATTAAGCATGTTTGTGATAACGTTTTTGCATATGATTACCGCCACAAAATCAAGAGCGACTAAACAACGTGCGCGACCTATTCCCACGAAACGCAGTGGCCGCAGAACCGATATGGACTCGCTTGAACAATATTCCAACCCTGAAGAA
Organism: Patescibacteria group bacterium; assembly: GCA_038065635.1. GTDB lineage: Bacteria > Patescibacteriota > Patescibacteriia > 2-12-FULL-60-25 > 2-12-FULL-60-25 > JAHJFW01. The sequence continues at coordinate 3,354 of JBBTQP010000012.1, forward strand.
ATCAAGCGCTCACTTGAGCGGGCATTGGACGACGCGCGACTCGGAAGATTGCGGGCGACATTATGAAAGTTCTTTACACGAATGAATTTCATAAAGAATTTGCATCGTTGCCGACGGATATCCAGTTGATGTATCACCGCCAAGAAAATCTGCTCGTCATTAACCCGTTCGATTCGAGACTCCATGTAAAACCGCTGCGGAATTACGATGGAGTTTTTTCATTTCGCATTACAAGAAGGTATCGCGTCCTTTTTCGAATAGACCAAAACACGATTATTATTTGTTTATCTATCGGCCATCGCAAAGACGTCTACCGATAAAATTTCGAATCTCACGCTCCGATCTGAAGTCCGGATGATGTAGGGGCGCGACCTTGTGTTCACCCTTTATTCCGAAATTCGGATCGGATGAGAAGCGTGCGGCTTCTCTCCGAGTGCTTTGTAGGATACCCCCTACTCTCCCAATTTGTGGGATTAGAAGATGGCGTGCAGAATCGCCACCTCTCCTTCCCACCTGAGCCTGAGGAACCGTGGGAGCGTGACTCCTCGTGTCCACTCACTCCTCAAACCGGAAAAATGCCATTCCTCGTTAAATTTGCAGCCGGGCCCCTGCGGCCAAACCTCCATCTCGCGATTGCGGACCGAGAGTTCGTGAATATCTCGGTCTGCAACCACCTCCGCGAGCCACGCACTGATCGACATCGGGATTTCCCGAAATCTCTGCCAATCAGCCCCGTCCGAAAAATATCGAATTAGATCAGCCGGGGTTGCCTTCATCGTAATACTCGCCATTTTCTGATCGGGTGGTTTATCTACCAACCCGCCTCAAATCAAAGCGCCGTGCTCCTGCGTTGTTGCAGGTTTGCACCGCGCCCCGCTAAAGAGGACGTCGAGATTAATGCGATTTGGATGAATTTATTTTGATCCCTCGCGTTTAACGGACTTCCACTTGAGCAGTATTTAATTGTCGAATGTTCGTCACTCTCTACAATTCGTCCAGACTCTTACGTGCGTCATCTTGTAGTAGCGACTGTCCCAGCGACGAATCTTGCGACTCATCGCGGGATGCACTCGTTACTACGAAGTCTCTCTGTGAAACTTCGAGGGCCACCACGATCCGTTTTCCATTCCGTCCCGACGCAATGTCGAGGCAGTTTTGGTATTCCGTCCGTGACCTCTCCCCTTCGCTAGAGCTATGGGGAGCAAGCAGAGACGCGGCTGATTGTCTTAGGATAAGGCCTCTCTCCTTTTCATTCTCCTAAAATTGCCAGCATCGCGATTTGTAGGGGCGTAACCTTGTGTTCGCCCAAGTTGAATGTGCTTTTGCCAAAAAGCGGCAAAGATCGAGGGTTCTATAATGGAGAGAACTCACGATCTTTACCGCTTCTTTGACTGATAGTGTCGTACTCGGCTCTCTCCTTCCGAGGACGACTGATGTTTAAAGGTTCTTGTGAGATGTACCAGTTCTTCCGGTCTTTCATCATCACGACACCACTATAGCATAGTTAAGACGATTTGTCAAGGGTAGACAGACAGGTTTGGTCATACTTCGCTGTATTTAGCCAAAATTGACAGACGTCCTTTGTCTTTCTTACATAAACATATGTACTTTGTTATACTCATCCCATGTCCTACGAACCCTCTTTCCCTATCCTCACGGATCTCGGATTATCGCTCAATGAAGCGAAAATATACGAATTGCTCGTGAAAAACGGTGCGCAAAAACCGCATGATTTAGCCAAATTATCCGGAATTGGGAGAGCAAACGTGTATGCTATTTTGGATCAATTAAAGAAACACGGGCTGACCCTAGAGATGGAAGGGCGGCAATCCCGCTTTTTAGCGCAGGATCCAGGGAAGCTAAACGAGCTTTTGGAAAGAAAAGCGAAGGAATCGGATGATCTTAAAGCCCGTTTCTCGAGCGACCTCCCCCGCCTTCTCTCGGCATATCACCTTGCGACGGACAGACCTTCTTTCAGGGTATTTGAAGGATTGGACGGCGTTGTGAAGGTTCTTGATGATTCGCTTACGGCAAAAGTAGAAATCCTAACCATACTCGATCCGGCTATTTTAACGCCGGAAGTCAACGCGGTTGATGACAAATACGTCGCAAAACGCCTGCGGGCAAAGATCCCCAAGCGCATACTCATGCCGGATACGGAAACCGCAAGAAAAGTAATGACGGGAGGCGACAGCGAGCTTACAAAAATGCGCATCTCGAAGTCTCTCGCCGGCGGATTTCATACAGCCACAGAAATCTATGATACGCGCGTCTCGCTTCTTTCGTTTTCACAAGATCGCGTAATATCAATTTTAATAGAAGACAAAAACATCGCCGACCTTTTTCGCGTTCAATTTGAAGCGCTGTGGGGAACGGCCGACGTCAATCCGGCAATCGCTCGCTGACGGCTTCGTAAAACGTCATTTTTCCATGAGCTGAAATCTTATACCGCGAAATAACTTTTCCGAGTTTTGACTCTTTTTCAACCCAAGAAATAAATTCTTGAAGGTCGTTGAAAACTTTGGAATTTTTCGGAAATTCTTTTTGCTTGTTATTGATTCTTTCATTAATGCCCGCGGCTCGCTTTATTGAAAACCACGCGACCTCTTTTCCGTCTTTCGTCTTGTAGCGTTCAACACCGGTGATTTCGAATCCGAAATCCTCAACATACAAGGAGGTGGCGCGATCTGCAGCCAAAGCTTCCGCTACAATCGAACAACCTTTTCCTTCCACTGCCAGAGTCTCTCGAAAAAAGGATGCCCCAAGAGAAGCGTTCTTAAGCGCCGGAATAACATTGAACGATCCGGCGTATTTAACGTTTTTTCCCAAGTCAGGACGCTCATCGAACCGGAGAAATGCAACAATGTGATTGTCTTGTTTCAAAAAATGAAATCGCGTCGGAAATTCTTTTTTCGCAAAACCTTCTTCGAGGCCATGCATTGCTCCTTGTGCGGCATCAACTCCTTTTTCCGACCAGTTTTCAAGCAAAACACTTTTACACTCATCAAACAATTTTTCTCGTTCATTAGATGCGATCGTTTGCGGATCCACCAAATCAATCGAGGTTCTTTTCCATTCCGCGAAATTGATGTTCTTTTCCGAACCTGCGATCTCCTTAAAAACCGCCGCGAACACAATCATGTCCGTACGATAACCTTCGAGCTGTTGTACGAGTTCGCGCGAGGAGCGTTCGACATCATTTCTCGTTTCACCCGCCTTCGCGGCGGCTACGTTTATCAACTGCTTGGCACGGGCCAAAAGGTGCGCTTCTATCGATCGCCTATCGACGAGTTTATTTCCTGTCTTATCCGTATAAAAAGCTTTTTCCAGATCAACCGACGCCTGCTCGGCGATATCTGCAAGTTCCGCATATTTTTGGAATACCTTACTGGCCGCTTCTGACGTGAATGACTCCGCAATACGATTCAGTGATGCCCCTGCGTGGGCATCTTCCTCACATGAAAGAAACGCTACAGCGAACGGGCGATTGTAGCGCCTCATATTTGTTACCACCCTTTCATAACCATCTTTGCTTTGTATCGCCATCCATGAAAGAAGACTGACTTGCTCGCGAAGAGTCAGTTCGTTCAGACTCAAACCAATATCTTCTTCCACGCGCACTCGAATTTCAGGACGATGCAATTCTTTTAGCAATGCTGCGCTATCGATCGGAAACTTATGCCCGAGCGGAAGAATCTCTTGATTACCTTCGAATTGCTCAAATAACTCCGCGTGAACTGTTTTGATCGGTAAAGATTCCTCAATCTGACTTAGCACCTGCTTCATCCGTTCAGGAAAATTCGGACTTGATAACAGCTCCATCTCTCGACGATCGAGTTGTGCGTTCAACGCATCCATTCGCCTGTCTATTTCCTCGTAGCGTGTCTTTTCTAGATCAAAGTTCTCGCGTTGACGTTCTTGCATCTGAAAAAAATCGTTCAAAACCTGTTCGGTAGTCTTCGGAAACGGCTTTTCTGGAGTATCCGTAAATAACTGCGTATAATCCTTGCGATAAATGGAAAGGCTGTTTAGAGCATTAAAACGCTGAGTATCGGTTTCCGCTTTAAAATATTCGTTGACCCATCCCCGCAAACGAGTATCCCGCTCTGCGTCCTGTTCCAACTTTTTTCTTTGTGAAGTAACCTTCACGCAAAAATCGTCAAATAATTTTTGGTTGGCGTCCGAAGCCGATTCGGCCTGTTGTTTTTTTAATAATTCATCTCTCCGTGCACGAATATTTTCCTGTCTGTCTAAGATCTGCGCCCATGCGGATTCGGAAATCTCAGGAAAAAACGAGGCGAGACGTTGTGGGACGCTACGATCATCAGGGATCTTGGATATGATGTTGTTTTGTACGAATTCAAAGATCTGCGGTCGCTGCGAAGGCGGAAACTGCCGATACATGCCTATCAACTCTTTAGCGCGACTGATCGCCGCAAAATCAGGTCCAAGCTCTGCCGGCAACGTTTCTTCGTCGGGTTTCTTGGCAAAAGCCTCCGGCATATTAGTAACTCTATCCAGAGAAGCTATATAATCGCGCGAGATCTGTATTTTCTGCGAATCAACTCCGCGATCAAATCTTATACTTCCCCACGAACGCGATTTCTCGCGCACATACTCTTGAAAATCTCCCTTTTCAAAAACAAAATCATCCGGCTCCAAGGAGCCGCCATTTTCTACGTAAGCTATATTAAATTCGGAAAGCGCTTCTTCGAGCACATATCGATACATCGGATTCATCGCATCTTCTTCGCTAAGTCTGGCTTTGAACTCATTTCGGAATCTGGTCAAAACATCGTCGGCATATCCCTCGCCCTCTGCGTATTTACAAATATATTCTGACAAATGAATAACACCGAGCTGACTTTCCAATGGTAATTTCGTTAGCAAGTCGCGCAGCCATGAATAATCGCCATGTGAAAACTGCAGTTCATACACTAGCTCGCCAGCAACATTTGCTGAAATATTCTGTCGCGTTTCCGGCATCATGAATAAATTTGCCGCGACAGTGAACGCATCCGAAAACGGCAATGCATTGAACATGTTGGGAGAAACTGAAAAAGCTCTTTCGTGCCAATTACCCGCATATCTTTCAATTAGTGCGCTTGGAACATTTTCTCTCCGCTTTTCTTGGATGAACTTTACAAACTCGTCAAAGAATATGCGCGTCCCAACTCGTTCTTCTTGAGAATATCGACCATCGTCATCTTTTATTCCTAAAAATCGCAACCAACTCTCCCTCATATCAAACGCATCCTCTGTGAGAAGAGGGTCGCGAAGTTGACCTGATTCTAAAAAATGCTGGAATGCTCTTTCCAACATGGCGCGCGTTTTCTTATGTATTACTTCCGCATCAAATATACGCTCTTTCGTTTCCTTTGCCTTTCTTGGCTTTCGTTCAACGGCACCATGTTGCTCAACGAACGGATTTTCGAATTGAGTCATAACACCATCATACCTTATTCCCTCTCACCCACTCCACCGCCTCTTCTTTGGTTTTGATTTCTCCCCGATCCCTGGCCGCTTCGATGTCCGCTATGATTTTTCCCATTACCGGACCAGGAGCGATGCCCATCTCCATCAAATCCTTTCCTTGTATGAGCGGTTTCATGGCTTCGCCGTCGAGATTTTCTTTCGCGATGATTTCTTCCATCAAGTCGCCTGCCGTATGCGGGTCGGTTTCTGCTCCGGGAAATGCGCGACCGCGAGAGTCCGCTTCGGCTACGGCCAAAAACGCTCGCCACGACAGAGGCGCGATTCTTTTTAGAAGACGTCGGATGGCGTTCGCGTATTTCTCTTCCGTGAGCTCTCCTTTTTCTATGGACCGAAACAACAATGCGGGCTTCAAATGTTCTTCAGCGATCGCCAGCGAAGACTGCAACGCGTCGTCTCCGAACGTCCATCGCTCCAGCAGCGCGCGTGTGGGTTCTTTTCCGGCGGATTCGTGGCCGCGAGATCGGATTCTGCCTTCAACGAACTCGGTTGTCGCGGGTTTTCCAAGATCGTGGCACACGGCGCCGAGCATTATTTGAAGTTTTTCTTCCTCTGAAAAGGGATTCCTCCGCTCGTCGTTGGACTCCTCGGTCGGAATGACAGAACGGCGGATTATTTTCGCGGCTTGATCAATAACCATAAGCGTATGAGTCCACACGTCGCCTTCCGGATGCCATTCTTCTTCCTGTTTCGTGCCGATAAGCGCATGCAATTCAGGATAATCGCGTTCGACTATGCCGAGATCGCGCATCAAAGAGAGTCCGATGGACGGCCGCTCTGCTTTTAGAAGCAATTTTTTTATTTCTTCGGTAATTCTTTCTTTGGAAAGTTCTTTCAAGTCTCCGCTGGAAACCATGCCGCGCATCAATTCAAGCGTCTCCGAATCTACAGTGAGATCAAATCGCGCCGAAAGCTGAACCGCGCGATATATACGCAAAGGATCGTCTTGAAACGTTGCCGCGTTCACGACTCGCAAAACCTTTTTCTCCAAATCCCCCCTTCCGCCGAACGGATCAATTAGCTCCCCTGTTGCGACATCCACCGCGATCGCGTTGATCGTAAAATCGCGACGGCGAAGCGCCTCCTCCACCGGCATCGCAGGATCGCCGATCACAGAAAATCCCTTGTGCCCGATTCCGCTTTTCGATTCGCGGCGAGGTAACGCGATATCCAGATCAATTCCATCTTCAAGAAAAACTTTAAAAATTCCGAACGAACGGCCGACCACGCTCATCTTCCCAGGAAACAAATCAGCCACGAGCGATTCGAGTTGTTCGGACGTGATTCCGTAGACTTCAAGATCGATATCTTTTGAGACGATGCCGAGCAAAGCGTCGCGCACGAATCCGCCGACTAGAAGTACACGAGGAACGGCGCCGCCGTATTCCCGCACAGGAGATATTGAGCTCACGCCTTCGACAATACGCGAAATAGCGGTCTGCGCGTTGGGAGATAGCTGTAAAATCCGATCGAGATGAATGTCTTGTAGAGCCATATAGAACGGCAAAAGCATATCACTCCACCGCTACTTAACAAAACTCACTTTGTCATCCCCGCGAAGGCGGGGATCCAGGATATAGTGTGAATTTTTCCTTCTATCTGGATTCCCGCCTCCGCGGGAATGACATTTTTGAGAAATTATGCTAGCGTCGCCACACGCAACCTTCGACAACAGGAGAACCCATGCGACAGCCGAACTTGAATCTCTGTGGCGTGATCAGAACCATCGCCACGTCTCAAGGAGATGTGCGCGCGGAATTCCAAAAAATCGCGGGCACTAACATCCTCATCTTGGTCAATAGCGTCTCGGCGAACGAAAAGCGCTATCCTGCCGGAATGGTCTTCGTGCCGAACAAGCAGCTGGCAAAGGATTCGAATGATCGTGTCACGCACATGGCGTACCGCCAAGGACTCTACGAAGCGTTCCGCGGCGGGACGCACACAGTGCGCCATGGCGGAGTTCTGCCTGAACACGCGTTCGGCGAAATCGCGGAGCTACAAGAAGACACGGCCACGGCGCGCACGTACGTCGGGGTGCTGCTTGTGACCGGGACTATCACGCCGGAAGAAGAAAAGGCGGCGCTCTCGGATCTGCACCGCCTCACGCAAAGCTACGGCGCCAAACGCGACGAGCGCAAAAAAAAAGCGCGAGCGCAATTGGAACGCGGCGTGCAGCCAATAGACAAATTGGGAAGAAGCAACGTCGGCGCAAGAGGGTTCGCGATCGGCGGCGCAATCCGCAACCTCAAAGCGCGACAGGACAATGTGCGAACTATCGCCGCCGCAGTGGATCGTCGCGACATCCACCTCTGGGGCGCGATCGAAGCGCACATGGAATTGTTCCGCTCGCTTCGCATGGCTCTCAAGCCACGAAGGGTAAGCGCAACCGGCGCAGACCAACTCCCAGGCATGCTCAAACTGCTACAAGAGTTCATCGTCTCTTTCTCGCTCATCCGCGCTTTGCCGTTCCGCGCCAACGCCGAACTCACTGCGCGAGATCTGCAACAAGCCGCAGATAGCGCCAAAAAAGGCGACCACGAGGCGGTTCGAGTTTTGTGCAAGCAAATCCGCCAAGGCATCGCGTGGATGTTCGCACTGCACACGTTCGAGACGACCGTGCTCGCTCCACTCTCGTACCTCATCGAGGAAGTCAGGGCGAGCAACAGGAGCCTCCGACGAAAGGAGGGGAAATGGTCTCCGTCTATTCCCGTCTCCTGCGCCGCCGCACCCGAAAGGTTCGCGCGAATCTTGGCCGCACTTCGAGACTTCTCGTTGCGACTCGCCAAATGCTCTGACGCGTGGCCCGAAGCACCGCGAAAAGCCGCGATCACGGCGTACATCGAGGCGGCCGAGCAGTACATTGCGGTCGACGATTGGCTGAATGCCAAAGAAGCCCTCCGCTCGGCGAGCGCCCTCATGTAGGGCGAGCCGCTTTCTCACAGACGTCTCCATTCAGGAGGCGTTTTTCATATCCCCCTCTCATCTCCTCACTCCACTCCCCACTGCCTCTCCTATATTCTTAAATCCGTCTCGCTTCATCAAGCGAACGAGGCCGCGATTGATTTCCCCGATGAGCTGCGGGCCTTGGAAAATCATTCCGGTGATGAGTTGAACCAGAGTCGCGCCGCGTTTAATTTTTTCGTACGCGTCTTCAGCTGAAAAAATGCCGCCGCAACCCATGATGACGAAACGCGATCCCGACGTTTTATACAAATGTTCGATCTGCGCGTTTGAAGCGTCGAATGTCGGCTTTCCGCTGATGCCTCCTTTTGTTATTCCGGAAATTTCTTCTGGCTTGATCTCGGATCGTTCGCGATTTTTCGTGAGATTGGAGAGGATGATACCGTGAACGCGGTGACGCGCTGCAACTGCGACGAGTGCATCAAGTTCTGTGGTGGAAAAATCGACAGGAAGTTTCAAAAAAATCGGTTTCTCTGTCCGGATCGCATCAAGCCGCGTGAGCAACAGTTCGAGACGGAACGGGTCCGTGAACGGTTCGCCTCCGAACGCGTTCGGACAGCTGACGTTGATGGTGAAATAGTGTCCGATGGACGAGAATGCGCGAAAAGCTTTTTCATAATCCGAGATTCCGACTTCAACGTCCACGGTTGCCGGAGAATTTGTTTTCGCGATGCTGATTCCAATCGGAAAATCGAATTTTTTCTGACTTAGACGAGACGCAATCGCCTCGCATCCGTCGTTTTTTAATCCGTAATTTACGACCAACCCTTTTGATTCCGGCAAACGCCAAAGACGCGGTTTTGGATTTCCTTCGCACAGTTCTCCCGTGACAGAGCCTATCTCTTCAAAACCAAAACCCACTGACGGAAGTATATCCATGAGCTGTGCGTTCTTATCAAACCCCGCCGCGAGTCCAATCGGGTTCGAGAAACGCATGCCAAGCACCGTCTGTTCGAGCGACGAATCGTCGTACCTAAACAATCGAGACGTTATCGCTCTTGAGATTTTGCAACGCCCAAGAAACTCCCCAACCGCCGTCATCCTGTCATGAACTTTTTCCGGATCTTGGCGAAAAAAGATGGGTTTTGCAAGGTGTTTATACAGCCAGGCGATGAGCATAATGAATAGAGGGTATACCAAAAACGATAAGAATAAAATGAAACCTATACGCATCTGTCATCCCCGCGGAGGCGGGGAACCAGACAGTGAACAATACTCACTTTGATCTGGATTCCCGTCTTCACGGGAATGACATCATTATATAAGTAAATGATGATCCTATGATACGCTAACGTTAGTATGAATCATCGAATAATTTCCACACTGATCGGTCTTTCGCTTTTCGCCGCCATCGGCGGCGGTTGCTCCGAAGTGCCCGCGAAGGAACGTAGCGCGACGATCCCTGCAATCGCAAAAAAACTTTCGCTGAAGGACGATTTATATCCTCCGAAACTTCACTCCGACGAATGGGAGAAACCGGTCCCTTTAGAAGGGCCGGTGAATACCGCCGGCGCCGAGGATTCCCCTTTCATCACGCCTGACGGAAAGACTTTATATTTTTTCTTTACGCCTGATGCGAGCATCCCGCCGCAAAATCAGGTCAATGACGGAGTGACCGGAATTTGGATGAGTAATAAAATCGGAGACGTTTGGAGCGAGCCGAAAAAAGTTCAACTTTCTAAAAATGGACGGGACGCGCTGGACGGTTGCGAATTCGTGCAGGGAGACGTTCTGTGGTTTTGTTCGGCGCGAAAAAATAATTTCCGAAGCATTGATTTTTACACGGCAAAACGTAACGGAGAAAAATGGACAAGCGTACGCAATGCCGGAGAACGGTTGAACAAAGAATTGGAAATTGGAGAGATGCACATCACGTCTGACGGACAAGAGATGTATTTCCATGCTTCACGACCGGACGGACGCGGAAAAATGGATGTGTGGAGCATCACTCGAAATGGAGACGGCTGGAGTGATCCAAGAAACGTCTCCGCGATCAACACCGAAGAAGACGAGGGATGGCCATTCGTGTCATCTGACGGAAAAGAGCTTTGGTTTTTGCGTTACTACCAAGGATCTCCGTCGATTTGGAGATCGAAAAAAGCCGATAGCGATTGGAGCAAGCCAGAATTAATCCTCTCAAGCTTCGCCGGAGAACCGACGCTCGACGACGCCGGCAATTTATATTTCGTCCACCACTACATCCGCGACGGAAAAATACTTGAAGCGGATATTTTCGTGGCAAAGAAAAAATAACTCGGTACATGGTACCAGGTACCATTACCGTGTACCTTTGTATAAATTGGCTCTACGCAGCCTTTTTCATGACCGGCATCTTCATGAGGTACCAGGTACGTACCTGGTACCTATAGATGGAAAGGAAGTTTTTTAAAATAACTTGTGACTTTCTATAACGGTAAATGTCTCTTTATAATGGTCTGGGAAAACTAGACCACCGTATAAGAGAGATTCGGGGTACAATT
>JBBTQP010000013.1:0-2189 GCA_038065635.1 Patescibacteria group bacterium
ACAAAATCAGGCTATGTTGTGGGATTCTTAACCGGACAGGCGTGGGTCATGACCCCGTTTTCGTTAATAATTTTCTTTAGCAAGACTATCCCAAGACTCAGTCGAATTATCATTAGAAGTAAGTAATTCTACTTCTTCATCAGTGGGATAGTCTTCGCATAAACCACAATGCCCTGGATAGCCATCATGAAATACAAATAAATTGCTACACAATTCACATTTATGAATGTATACGTCAGATTCACAAATAAAACATTTCGCAATACTCTCTTTCTTATACGGAACAGACGTATTCAGGCAATAAGGACAATCCGTGAGTGAGTAACCGTCGTTTTTAAACTCTTCCATCCTCTTAATTTTGTCTGCGAAATTTGGATCAATTTTTATACGCGCGCTATCAAATTTTTTCTTTGTACCTGTAATAAGATCCGTGCAGATATCCTGGTTTAAATAATTCTTTGAAAAAACAACTAATCCATTTATTATTTCGCACAATAATAATAGTATTTTTGTATCATCTTTTATGATAAATCTTTTGTGTTCAATATCATTTCTCGACTTCCTTAATTCCTCAATCTGATCTTGTAGTTGTTGATTAAAATTTACAGAAGAGAAATTTTTCATTCGCTTTAATAAAACGGAAATATCTGCCGTTGGTTTTGTTGAATTATAATCATCATCTATTTTTAGAATTAATAAATGTAAATTTATAGACCCCAAATATGCCTTCATTAACAACTCAATCGTGTTAAAAATATGAATAATCGCAAATTTAATATTATTTTCACCATCCGCGAATTTTGAAAAATGATCTACTCCGTGTTGAAACGATGAATATGCATTTCGCAGTATTTCATCTTTTTCTTCTTTTGAAAGAACTTCGACATTATTTTGTGAAATCATAGCCCTTGAAATTTAAGGATAAAAATAGCGTAGACTATTTCGATCTTACAGTACTTATCGTAATAATCAACATTATACACTCGCAAACTGTTGATATGTTCCAGGCTGGAGTGCCTACGTTAGCACCGAGAGGAGCTCGTACGTAGCGATATTAGTGATTGAAAAATCGTGTCCCCATTACCAAGCCTTCGGTATATCTACGGTCTTATTCTTATTGAGATGTTCTCAAGGGGTTCTGTTGATTTCGCGTCGAAAAGTCTGATGACGATAAATACTATGCATCTTCCGTTCTGGATATTGAAATAAGTGAACTCTCCATCACTCACGTCAGCGTCCTCAAAAATTGGAATTTTCTTTTCTTTACAGAAAACAACGCAATATCCTATCGGTAAACTCAATTCATGGACTCGTTTTTCGGCCTGATTGAAGACCTGTTTGATACTAACAGCACCATCAAATAACTTAGCCTCTGCTACAACTCTTTCTTCGTGAATATAGATGTCAGCGCGACCGCTCGGCACGTTTAGCTCCGAAAAAACAAACGTATATCCTTCGCTAAACAGAAACCTGCTCAGATGCTGTTGTGTGAGCACGGTTTCTCTTTGGTTCACTAACGAATCTCTATCATACCATTCACACAGGACTTGATACCGTTGGAATATGCGAAATAGATTTTGCTGTTTTGCAAATTCATATTCAATAAAACCCACCAAAGGGTCTATGCAGGATGCGATAGCACAGCAGACGCGATCCTTTTCCGTTGTGAAGGTTTCATGACTGTAAATGCAGACATTGACGACCAGATCATTTTTCCATTTCGATGCTTCCCTAACATACATGAAATTCAAAGACATCTGTTGCTCATAAGTTGTATAGCCAGCCTTCAGCGCGTTCATGATGCCCTCCCGTGACTCAGAGGGATTTGTTCCGCGTAGTTTGTTCAATGCAACTTCTTCGACATTCGGCAACAATTTCAGACAGGCGGAAAAATCAGGATCTTTTTCTAGCAGATCGCATATCATGACTATGCCTCCATTCTGAAATGCAACCCGTGAACTTTTTCGACAGGATTCAACAATTCCCTTCAGTCGTTCCAATTTTATCGCTTGAATGTTTTTCATCATAATAAATCACGAGTTCGAATCTCGCCCTCCTAAAACAAGACCTAACTATTCCATGCTTATATGGAACGGTCTGTTATTTGATCATTTCAATGAATTCCTCTTTTGTACACACTCCATGCTTTTCAAATAATTTACCGAGTTGCTCTGCGATATATGGATTAA
>JBBTQP010000014.1:0-14114 GCA_038065635.1 Patescibacteria group bacterium
TGCTTGCCAATAAAGACAAAACCGCATAAAGTCGCTTCTCGCACATTGACGTAAACCAACTGGAAAGCGAGGCTGGATGAGAAGACCTCCGGAACATCTCGAACCCTTCGAGGAACGAATATGGAAGGGGTTCCCGGGACTCATGCCGGGTCCCATCTCTCGGCTGATACGTATAGGTCGAGAGAACCCGCACTCAACCGTCCGTGGCGAAATCTCGCGCTGGCGCAAACTGCTGGGCGTCCTAGACAAAGAAGCGGAGGAGCTGGCGCTGCTCAATCTCAGCGCGAGAAAGCAGCGGCGTCTGATGCAACGCGCTCTGCACGACTTCTACATCGACATGTACGGCGGGGATGAGGGCGACTTCAATCGCAACTATCTCACGTGGCGCGACGCAGTGCGTGACGTGGAGGAGATGTACTCGATGCTCTTCGGGTATTTACCGCAAACGCTCGTGGTTGACGGGACAACCGTCGATCTACGCGATCGATTGCGTCGCCCGGACGAGGTACGTACCACATACGATCCGATTCGACTCATTACGCTGGCTCGCACCGGCGGACCAGGGGAAAGCCTTTGGGTTAGCCACTGTGCGCGGATCAAGCTCTATCTGACGCAACTTTTCTACGAGTACCGCAAAGAGGGCTTCGCTCCTGAGGAGATCGCGAAAAAAACAGCGCAAGTGCGCAGGAGGATAATCGATCGACTGTTCACGCGCGGTTCGCACAAACGAGTTCGTGTCGTTGCTAACCTCGATCCGTCGCGTTCATTCGAGTGCGTCGACTACAGAATCACCGACGAACTCAATCAAGGATACGAAGTGCGCGACGATCTCTTCGTTATGGAGGCCGACCGCTTCGAAATACGCGGCGGAAGGCGAAAGATTGAGGTACTTTTCTTAATCAGGCCAAAAGATCGCGTGGCGCTGAAGGGGATTGTGAAGGGTAGGCGATTTCCGAGACTCGCGAGCATCGGTGATGTGGTCGCCATGAAATTCGTTCTCGCCAACAGACAGGATCTGCAAGACGCTATCGATCGTATTCGCGACGTAATGGCGTCTCGTCCGGGGTGCGTGAGCGACCAGGATTCAACCCTTGATTTCCGTGGCGACACGCTGGATCCGGAAAATACGAGCGCAAGTCCCAACTTCCGTGCAATGAAGTACAACATGCTCTGTGCCGGTGAGGTCGTTGAACTTCAGTTCATGTCCGTCAAAGATCAGTTGGATGCGCTATGTCGCCACGACGACGCGAATAACGATTGCTACAAGCTCCGCCAGTACTGCCAGACCATTCTTCCGATCTCTTGTCCATCGCAGCTCACGGGCATTCCATGGCCCACTGAATTCCGCAAGGACTCTGATCGCACGGTCCCGACGGAACATGCCGACATCTACGAACAGTTGATGCGGCACAAACTCCGCAACGGCAAAGCGACCTAAAATACCCCCGCACTCTTGGGGGTTTTTCTTTACATACGTCCGTCATTGCGAGGAGTCCACCTCAGGCGGACGAAGTGGTAATCTAATCAAATGTCATTGCGAGGAGTAGCAACGACGTGGCAATCAAGTAAGAGAGCATATTTCCTCTGATTAGATTGCCACGCCTCTACTGAGGCTCGCAATGACGGAGGGGGATAGATTGCCACGCCCCTGCTGTGGCTCGCAATGACGGGTGAAGAATTGCCGCGTTTCGTCAGACTACGCTCGCAATGATAAAGGTCTCATTACTGAGTCGCACGTTCTCCCGCTAAACTCCCGGTCGCCCACGATGCTTGAAGATTGAATCCGCCTGTAAATCCATCGATATCCAAGATCTCCCCGGCAAAGAAAAGTCCGTTGCAGAGTTTTGATTCCATAGTTGTTGGATTTACTTCTTTGAGATTTACGCCGCCAGCTGTAACGAATTCGTCTCCGGCTCCTTTGGATATCACGTGCATCGGAATTCCTTTCAACCAATCTACGCAACGCGCGATATCTTTCTTTGAAATTTCTCCCGACTTTTTTTCTTGTGGAATCTTTAGTTGATCGCAAAGTATCTCGCTAAGAGATTTCGGGATTATTCCGACGAAACTGTTCGTGAAACTTTTTTTCAGATTTTTGGAGATATTTGTTTCAACTGTTTTTCGCAAATCGTCTCGGGTCTCATCCGGAAACAAGTCTACTAAAATATCCAATGGATGTTCGCGATCAAAACTCTCAAACGCTACAATGGATGAAAACGCGAAGGCTGCCGGTCCGGAAATGCCTTTGTGTGTAAAAAGAAAAGGCCCAGTTCGCGAAAACTTTTTATCTCGCAACGCTCTGATCGTCGCTCTTTCAAACGACATTCCAGAGACTTCAGCCGGCCACGTCTCTTTCGTGAACAACGAGCTCAAACTTGGCGCCAGCTGTGTGATCGAATGACCGAGCGATTGCGCAAAAGCGTATCCGTCTCCTTTTGAACCTGTGTGACGATACGCCTGTCCGCCGGTAGTAAGAATAACGCGGTCGACAACAAGGGGCTTGGGTTGATCTTTGAAAAATAGATAAAACTGCTGTTCACGCTTTTCGATTCGTTTAACGGACGTATTCAATAATCGACGGATCTTTTGAGATTGAAATAACTTTTCAAAAACGCCAACAATATCTCTACCATCATTGGACACCGGAAAAACACGGAGATCATCCTCGACTTTCAATGGTACGCCTCGAGCTTCAAACCACGCGCGTACACGATCCGGTGGAAAACGATACATGGCGGATGAAAGAAATTTTCCACCGCGAGGATAGTTCGTCAAAACCGTCGAGACATCCGTGATTCCTGTCGTGACATTGCATCTTCCACCGCCGGAAATAATCACTTTATTTCCCAAACCGTCATTTCGTTCAATCAAAAAAATCTCCGTTTCACGATTTGTTTTTAGAGCGGATGCCGCGGCCATGAGTCCTGCGGCACCGCCACCAACGATTGCAAATTTCATGGTTCCAACTTTAGCGTACTCAAATCCAGCGTTTCATCGAATCTGATCTGGCTGACAAATTCCGGAGCATGGCTCACTAGAATCAAACCGCCTTCAAAAGCTTCGAGAGCTTCCGCGATAACGGGAATGTGGCGGAAATTGATGTGATTCGTCGGTTCATCCATTATGAGCAATCCGGGTTTTTGCAATACGAATCTCGCAAAGCACAACAGGCCTTTTTGTCCTTCCGAAAGAGATCCAACTTTGTTTTTCAACACGTCTGACGTAAGAAGGAATTGTGATGCCACCGAACGAAGTTTTTCATTCTCTGGAGATTCCATCGCCTCAGCCAAAGTGTCGTAAGCGGTTTTATCAAAATCCAAACCGGAAAAATCCTGGCGATAATATCCGACTCGAACGCCTTCATGAATCTTGGTTCCGTCATCACGTCCTTCGGCTAACGTCCGCAACAGCGTACTCTTACCAATTCCATTCGGCCCGGTCACGAGTAATCTCTGTTTTTTGCGTAAGCGAATATCAACATTCGCTCTAAGCGGCTCGTGATCCTTTATTACTTTTACTGATGAGATGGTGACGTACGGTTCAGAAAAATCCTGCGTAGGAATAACAAAATCATGAATCGTCTTATCATCCCTTCTCACATCAACCATATCATCTTCCGCTTCTTCGATTTGATCTCGCAACTTACTCGCGAGTTTGCGCATCTTTCCGCCTTTGTTAGAGAAGAAGTTAACCTTGTCTTTGCGATCTTGAATATCCTTCAATAGTCGCGCGTTTTTCATCCGCTCACGTTCTAAGCGAGCCGCGATTTCCTCCACGACATTAAAATAATTACCGACGTATTGTTCAACTTTGTGCGTAAAAACATCCAAGTGCAAAACTCCTTCGGTAAAAGCATTCAAGAATTCGGCGTCATGCGAAATCACCAAAACCGTTTTGGGATACATCATCAAAAACGCGGTGAGGTGTTCGATTCCGGTATTATCCAAATTATTCGTCGGCTCATCCAACAACAAAATATCCGGATCCTGGATCAAAGCGTGCGCCAATAACAGTCGCGCCTGTTGTCCGCCGGAGAATTCGGATATTTTTTTATCTAGCGAAGCTTTAAGATTTACGGTTTCCAAAACGTCTTTGATCCGTTTCTCGATGTTGTACAATTTTTCCTTAAACGCGCTTTCAAAAAATTCGAGAATCGTTTCATTCATTTTTTCACGCGGAATAACCTGCCGTCCTATCGCGATGCTTGCACCGTGTTGAACGTGAACTTCTCCTTCCTTCGGCTTGATCTCACCGGTCAATAATTTCAAGATCGTGCTTTTTCCAGCGCCGTTCTGTCCCATGATCGTGATCTTCGCATCCTGCCGTACAGAAAAACAAACCTCATCCAAGAGAGGTTTTTCTTCATCATATCCGAAAGTTACATTACTAAAACGGATTATGACATTGCCGTGATCCATACCGAGGACACACTATACATCCAAAGCGCCCATGATGGCATCAAGTTTTGAATTGATTGTTTTCAGCTGATCGACCAGCTCGCTTGAACCTGAACGAGATTCGCTTGAACCGCCGTCTCGATATGATGGTTTTGTATCCGGATAATCGTTTTTACGAAAACAAACCATGCAATATACCGGCTTGCTACCGTTCGGCCGAAACGGAACTTGGCATCTCTTGTTGCAACCCGCGCAGGTCGCGTCAAACAATTCAGGACGTCCTGAACTTTTCCCATGAAAATCGCTTTTCTTGGAAAATCCGCCACCAAAACTCTTACCGCCTGATTTGCTGCCACGATTGGATTTATACATATAATCAGCACACTCTAGTCTAATCAGGTCGTTTTGTCAATGAACTACACTTCCATGCTCAAATATCACCCTGAGGATCCAACGTCTCTAGCCAAATATTTGGCATAAACCTAGATATTTCGAACAAATAACATATCGCAAGAGAATTCAAACGTGGATATAAACAAACAACCCGAACGTCGGGTTGTTTGTTTAATCAGGTAATCTGATTTACGCAGCTACGGTTTCGTTGCTCGCTGGCGTTTCAGCAGGAGCCGCTGGTTCAGCTGCCGGTGCTGGAGTCACAGGAGCTTCCTGCGTCTCTTCGGTTCCTTCCGTAGAAGGGACCTGTGTGTTTGTGTCGTCCATAGACATATGCATTTACACTTAACTAACTAAAATCCAGAGATTTAATCCTGGAATTTTTCCATGTTAGTTCATAAAACCACTTTCGTCAAGCCTTTTACTAGCAAAAAACCTACCAATCTACTTAACTTCTATAATTTTATACTCGGTATCACCTTGTTGTGTATGAAGTACGATAATATCTCCAGTCGAATGTTGTAATAATTCAGAACCAAGAGGGGAGAGGTGAGAAATTTTTCCTCGCAACACATCGGCCTCGTGCGGTCCTACGATAGAGTATATCTTCGTTTTTCCACCTGTCTGCAAAACCACAACAGATCCAATCCCAATTTTTCCACTACTCTGCTTTGTGATAACTTTTGCTCGTTTTAATTTTTCGTCGATATTAAATATCCGACTCTGTAAACGAGAAAGCCTGCTACGAGCTTCCTGATATTCGGCATTTTCGGATAGATCTCCTTTTTGCCGCGCCTCGTAAACATCCTGAACCGCCTGCGGCCGTTCAACCTTGTCAAGACGCTCTCGCTCTGTTTTCAAGCGCTTTAATCCATCCGGAGTCAATAATACCGGCTCTTCGTCATAAACGGTCTTCAATTCCTGCGACCGCCGTTTTGGAATACGCATGTATTTCGATTGTAACACGTTCTTTGTTTTTCATACGCAATTCCTGTACGCTAAAACTTGTCATTCCGTAGCCAATATACTAAAAGGCGTGGCAATCTCTTCCCTCGTCATTGCGAGCCCCAGCAGGGGTGTGGCAATCTAATCAGAGGAGATATCACTCTTACTAGATTGCCACGTCGTTGCTACTCCTCGCAATGACAGGAATTCTGCCGCGTTGTTATTACTCCTCGCAATGACTTTACATAATTAAATAACATGAGATATATGGACTACTCCGCCGCATCAATGGAATTGCATAAAAAACACAAAGGAAAACTCGAGGTCGTCAGTAAAGTACCGATTCAAACAAAAGACGATCTCTCGATCGCATATACCCCCGGCGTAGCAGAACCGTGTCGCCAAATCGCGGCAAACCCCGAAGCTGCGTATGAGTTAACCATCAAAGGAAGAATGGTCGCGGTCGTGACAGACGGTTCCGCGGTTCTCGGGTTAGGGAATATCGGGCCGGAAGCTGCTATACCGGTTATGGAAGGGAAGGCTGTCTTATTTAAGGAGATGGCCGGAGTGGATGCATTCCCGATCTGTCTACGCACGCAAGACGTCGATGAAATCGTGGAAACTGTCGTGAGACTCGAACCGGTTTTCGGAGGAATCAATCTCGAGGACATTTCCGCGCCTCGTTGTTTTGAGGTAGAACAAAAATTGAAAGACCGTTTATCCATACCCGTTTTTCACGACGATCAACATGGAACTGCGATCGTGGTTCTGGCCGGCTTGATAAACGCGCTAAAAGTCGCTGGAAAAACAATGTCCGATATTCGCGTGGTTATCAGCGGAGCCGGAGCCGCAGGAACAGCCGTGTCTCATCTTTTGTTAAATGCCGGAGTTAAAGATCTTGTCGTGTTGGATTCAAAAGGTATCATAGAAAAAAATCGCGGCGATCTAAATCCGCCGAAACAAGAACTCGCGGAGTCGACAAATCCGCGTGAAATATCCGGCGATCTCTCGGTTGCGCTCAAAGAAGCGAACGTATTCATAGGCGTCAGCAAACCGGATTTGGTCACGGCTGAAATGATACGAACGATGGCGGAACTTCCGATTATTTTTTCTCTAGCAAATCCCATTCCTGAAGTGGGAAGGGAAGTTGCGATCTCTGCCGGAGCCAGCGTTTACGCCTGCGGCCGTTCGGATGATCCGAATCAAATCAATAACGTCTTGGTGTTCCCCGGGATTTTCAAAGGCGCGTTAGCTTCACGATCAGGAATTCTTTCTCCGGAACTTCATGTAAAAATCGCGAACGCCATAAGTGAGATAGTGCCTGAACCAACTGCGGAACATTTACTCCCATCGGCGTTAGACAGATCCGTGGCGGACGTCGTTTCGCAAACCGTAATCTCATTCGCAAAAAAATGAAAATCGAGGTGACTGCGAAGACCAACTCAAAACACCCGTGTGTAGAGCAAGGGATTCTTGGACGTTACATCGTCGCAGTAAAAGAATCTCCGATCGTGGGAAAAGCGAACGAAGCGATAGCTCGCGCACTCGCGGAACATCTCGATGTCGCGCCAACTAGAGTTCGTTTGATCAGAGGGGCGACATCATCAAAAAAAGTTTTTGAAATACTTACTTTTCTTTTATTTTTCTGCATTCCTTTCGCTGTGAAAGCGGCGACGCTTTCCGACGTCTTTCCTTCTCTTCACGGAGCGTCCGTCTGGCCGGTCGCGAACTCGACGCATGACGATATCGAATCGACATTCGGACCGCGAATAAAGCCGTCGACAGATGCATACGACTGGCACCGCGGAATAGATATAGACGCGCCGCTTGGAGCTCCGGTTTTGGCGGCGACAAGCGGTACGCTTTGGAATGTGACAGAATACGACGATGGAGGAACAACGGTCGTACTAAAACACACACTTCCTACCCCCGTAACTTTTCACGGCAAAACCGTCTCTTATTTTTACACACTCTACATGCACCTTAATTCGGTTGAGTCATCGCTTGTACTCGCGAATACAAACAACGAACACCCTTCAATACCGGCTGGAACCAAAATTGGAACAGTGGGGCATTCCGGAAAAGGCGCGATAGGGGATCATCTACATTTCGAGATTCGCGTTGGTACGCAGTGCTCTCTGGAATACCAACTGCAAAATCCGAACTCATCCTGCTCACTGGGTTTCGGATTCGATCCGCACGTCCATCCGATGTTTCTTTTTCCAAACGCTACGCCTAATTTTTCATTGCAGGCCGCAAAGTTTCCTTCCGCTCAAACTGCGGGTGAAATAAAAATCATTTTTCCCGACGAAGAACCGACGTTAAATTCAATAAAACTAAAAATATACACATCACCGGAAGGCGTGGCTGTATACGAAAAATCGCTTGATTTCAATTTACGCGATGGTTACGACCCGACGACAAACTCCGCATTGGATAAAGTTGATTATTCGGTTCCGTATATTACTCCTGAAGTTTTCAACATTTCTTCAACATCCTTTGCGACAAATTACAAGATCCCGCAATCGGTCGCTGCCGCTTATCCTCTCGTCAATCACACATACAAAATCATCGCGCGGACAATTTGGAATGACGAACGCATCTTGAGCATTGGTGGCGCATCGGTCTCCGATCAGTCATCAACGAATCCGAATACGGCTTCGACAACGCCATCGAACAACGTAACGTGGGTTCCGCCAACAACAACTCCATACGAAACTTCGACCGCTATAACCAATACACCGACGCAAACTACGCCACCGGTTTGCGCGTTTACAACAGGAATTCTCGTGAAACTTCCTGATGACGGAAATCCTGCGACTCAAATTGATTCCTCGGTTTATTACTACGGAAAAGATTGTAAACGCCGCGCTTTCCCATCAAGCGGAGTATATTTCTCGTGGTATAAGGATTTTTCTGCCGTACAAATTATTTCCGCAGAAACTATGGCGCAAATGTCTCTTGGTAAGGAAGTTTCGTATAGACCGGGCACTACGCTCGTCAAATTCGAGACGGATCCGAAAGTTTATGCGATTGACGCGACCGGAAAACTTAGATGGATCCAAACGGAAACTGTGGCGCAAAATCTATACGGTTCTTCGTGGAATAAAAAGATCGTGGGCCTATCCGATGCTTCGTATGGCTTGTATGAGTTCAGTCAATCGATCAACGCATCGCAGGATTTCAACCCGACCTCGATTACTAATGAGGTTTTGACAATAGATTAGAAACCCTTCCTGAATATGCTAACCGTATTTCATTCAATCATTCTCGGCATCGTAGAAGGCGTAACCGAATTCCTTCCGATCTCTTCAACCGCGCACCTCACGCTTGCGGCAGGATTTCTTAAAATCGAACAGACGGAGTTCATGAAATCTTTCGAGATAATCATCCAACTCGGAGCGATCCTCGCGGTTGTCACGCAATATTTCAAACGTTTCTTTGATAAACAAATAATCGCCAAGCTTATAGTCGCGTTCATTCCCACAGGAATAATCGGGCTCACGCTTTATCCATTGGTGAAGGGGATTCTACTTGGGAACACGGCAGTTGCTCTTTGGGCGCTTGGAATCGGAGGAGTGGCGCTTATCGTTTTGGAAAAATTCGTATTTTCAAAACAGACATCGCAAGAACGTGACGTAAAAGACATCAGCTATAAGCAATGTTTGGCTTTAGGATTATTTCAGGCGATCGCGATCATCCCCGGAGTTTCGCGATCAGCGGCAACGATCGTCGGCGGTCTTCTCATGAAAATTCCGCGTAAGACGATTGTCGAATTTTCTTTTCTTCTCGCGGTTCCGACAATGGCGGCTGCGACAGGATTGGATCTATTAAAAAACGCGTCAAGTTTTAACGTTAGCCAATTCGGTTCTCTCGCTATCGGATTTATCGTCTCGTTCGTCACGGCTCTCTTATCAATTCGATGGTTGCTTCGATACGTCGCTCGCCACGATTTCACGGTATTCGGCATCTATCGCTTGGCTCATGTCGCTGTAATACTATTTCTATGAGCAGAAAAATCAGGCTGGCGACAGTTCCGATAATCTTCGCACTTCTGTTGCCATCGATTGGATTTGCAGCAAAAACCCCGACTCGTCCTGTCCCTACAAAAAAAGAACACGCCAGACCTCCGATCGTTCGTCTTATCAACGGCAACAACGCTTTCAAGGAATTCGCCGCATGGGAAAAATCCGCTGTTAACGGCGGCTATCTGGCGGCTGGCGATATCGACGGCGACGGTGCGGATGAATTCGTAGTAGGAAGCGGGTTGGGGATGGTGTCGTTCGTAAACATTTTTGAAGCTGACGGAAAATTTATTCGAGAAATCAGGCCTTACGCAGACTCGTTCAAAGGCGGTGTCCGTGTTGCTACCGGCGATGTAGACGGAGATGGAGTAGACGAAGTCTTCACAGCTCCTGGCCCAGGGATTCCTTCAAACATCGCGGTTTACTCCGGAAAAGGGGAGAAGAGATTCCAAACAACGGCTTATGATAAATCCTTCATCGGCGGAGCTCATATCGCTTCAATAGACATGGATGCGGATGGAAAAGCGGATATTGTAGTCTCACCGGGACCCGGCGGCGGTCCTCATGTCCGAATTTTCAACGGAACGCTTTCAAACATTAAATACGACTTTTTCGCGTACGACGCCAGCATGACAGACGGTATAAACGTAACCACCATGCGAACTCCGAAAGGTCCCGCCGTCGTTACCGCCCCGGAAAGCTGGAGCATGCCGATCGTACGCACATGGCAACCGACGACTGACGGAGGCATGAGCATCTCGACTAATTTTCTCGCAGCGGAAACGGATAACAAACTCGGAGTGACTATCGCTTCATACGATTTGGATAACGACGGTTTCGATGAAATTGCGGCGTCTTCAAACGGGGGAAAGACGCCTGACGTACAAATCTTCGACTGGTACGGAACGCCGTATCAACGAATACCGTATTCGGATACGGAATATCGCGGCGCTCTTTCATTGACTCAAGCGAGGATGAATCAAAACTCTACAAATTCTCTATTTTCCATAACGACGCTCCCAACGACAATCGGACCGGTTGATTCTGAAAAATCCATCAAAGTAAATATTACGGAACAACGCCTCTACGCTTACGAGCACGGTAGAATCGCCAAAACATTCTTGATTTCAAGCGGCGTTCGCAACCACCCGACGCCAATCGCGAAAACAACGGTGCAAAAAAAGATTCCGAAAATGGACTATCGGTGGAGCTACGGACCGAATAATCCCAACAATTATTTTTTGCCAAACGTGAAATATAATCTCAACATCCTTCCGCACATCTACATCCACTACGCGTACTGGCACAACAATTTCGGAAATAGAATGAGCCACGGTTGCATCAATACGAGTCTGGATGACGCCGCGTGGATATACAATTGGGCGGAAGTCGGAACACCTGTGGAGACGATGAATTAAAACGAAAATTTGCATAAAATAGGATAGTCCGTCTATAATAATAAACAATTATTATTATTATGAACAAATCTAAATTAACTTCGTGCATTCGCCGAATTACGACCCTGCTGTTTACAATGATTATTGCTTTTAACCCTCACTCCGTTATGGCAAGCGAGGAAAGTAAAGCTCTATATCCTGCCGCACCAGGGACATATCGCCATTGGCTTGGTGGGACTACGGAAACGGCAAAGATCGGAAAAGTAGATGAAACCGGTTGCAATACATCTTGGCTATTTGACGATAACATCTACGTGACAAGCACGTATAATCCTACAAACCGTCAATCATTTGCTCTCGATATTCATTCATCTCTTCCGCAACCAATTGAGGTTGGAGACGTGATAACCAAGATCGAAATTTATCCATGTGCAGGAATACACAGTTCCAGCCCTCAAACATTCCCTTCAGAGTTGCGCGTATTTTACATTTGGAAATCTGATTTGTTTGATTATTTTCCAACGATGCAATTTAGCGGTACCTACATAGTTAATTCCAAGGTTTCTACAAATCTCCCTGTTGCCGTATTCTCTGGCCTTTCAAATACCGTACACACGGGTTCAAAACTCGAGATTGGAGTGGAAAACCTTGCCGGTTTGACCAAACTGAGCGCCATAAGAGCCGTCGTTTATTGGACCAATAATTAAACGAGCGGCTCATGAAGCTCCGAATAGTTAATAGAGAAACAATTTCCAGTTCCGCACTTTGTGCTATACTATCCTCATGCCAGGAGGAAGAAGAAAAAATAATCATCCGACGCTTTGGGCTTTTTTGACGATCTTGACCTTTCCGATCGTTCTAATCTCTGCGGACATTCTCGATGTCCGAGGAGCGCTGCCGTTTATTTTCGCGATTGTCGCAACTTTACTGATACTGACCATGGAAGTCGCGGCAACAGGCAAACTTTGGATGTTTGAAGATAAATTCATCAATCGAATAGGCGATCCGGAAATGCACGTCAGGTTGCTGATTTTCGTTGGAGCAATGCTATTGGTATTTGAAAGCGCATTGATTTTACTAACCGCCACAGATCGCAGGATGGATCCGCTTCTGCTTCAAATGATTGTAAACAAACAATGTTCCGCTCCTCGCGGACTTGATGACGAACAGAATCTTTGTAGGGATCTTCTGAAAGATAAACCCTAGTTCTGTCATTGCGAGTCACAGCAGAGGCGCGGCAATCTATTCAGAGGAGAGATATTCTCTTACTAGATTGCCGCGTCGTTGCTACTCCTCGCAATGACAGCTGATTAGATTGCCGCGTCGTTGCTACTCCTCGCAATGACAGTGGCGTAATTAATAAGGGCGCGGAACGTTGGTTGCTTCAGCTGGAATCTCTGGTGGCGAAGTCGGTACTGCCGGTGGCGCCGGTTGACGTAAGGCGTTTGAAGGTACGCCTGATTGAGTTTTTGAGGAACTGCCGAGGCATCCTGCCCCCAATAATGCAATGCATGAAGCGACAATAAATAGGCGCTGATACGAAAATGTTGTGTGCATATAAAAATAGTATATCACGGCGTGGTACAATTGAAATATGAAAATCGCTTTTCTCGGCGCAACTCGAGAGGTGACAGGATCTTGTTATCTTGTAGAAGCGGGCCGAACCCGTTTGCTTGTAGATTGCGGGATGTTCCAGGGCTCTGCGTTTACGGAAGCGAAAAACTTCGAGGATTTCGCCTTCGATCCAAAAACAATCGACGCGGTGATCGTGACTCACGCGCACCTCGATCATGTTGGACGATTACCGAAGCTCGTTAAGGAAGGTTTTCACGGAAGAATTTATTTGACACCGCCGACAGCGAAAATAGCGCACGTGGTTTTAACTGATGCGGAACACATCATGAAAGACGAATGGCGCAAACACGCGCGCCCGATGTTATATGATGGTGAAGATGTAGAAAATGCCGCCAGATATTTCGTCCCGGTTGATTATTCGCGAACAGTAAAACTCCCCAACATCTCGTTCAGATTTCGAGATGCCGGTCACATTTTCGGCAGCGCCTTCGTGGAACTTACGGAAAAAGGGGGAGGTCGCACGGTTTTTTCCGGCGACCTTGGAAACCGCGACGTCCCGATTTTGAAGCCTACCGCGCAAATGGCGGCCGCGGACGCTATCATAATCGAATCAACATACGGAAACCGTTTACACGAAGATGAATCAACAAGATCAACGAGATTGAAGAAAGCGATTTCCGACACTGTCAAAAAAAACGGAGTTTTGGTTATTCCCGCATTCGCCATCGAACGCACACAGCAGGTTCTGTATGAGATGAATGAGATGGTTGAACGAGGAGAGATCCCTCAAGTCGATATTTTTCTCGACAGCCCGATGGCTATAAGAGTAACGGACATTATCAGCGAATATCCGAGATATTATGACAGTGAAGCAATGCAACATATTTCAAAAGGGGACAACATGTTTCACTTTCCGGGGCTTAGACTTTGCATGACCAAGGATGATTCAAAAGTTATCAACAGCGTTCCGCCGCCAAAAATAATTATCGCCGGCGCCGGAATGATGAACGGCGGTCGCATCCAGCACCATCTTGTTCGCTATCTCGGCAACAAATCGACCACGGTTCTGATTATCGGATATCAGGCTGAAGGGACGCTTGGACGTCAGCTTTATTCAGGAAAAAAAGTCGTAAATGTCTTGAGCGAGCGAGTAGCGGTAAAAGCGAATATCGTTTCAATCGGCGCGTATAGTGCTCATGCTGATCAGAAAAAATTAGTGGAATGGATTTCATTGGCTCCAAAAAAACCGTCCAACGTCTATTGCACTCACGGCGAAGAAGCTGCGGCCGGAGCGCTCGCGTCACGAATTAACGAGGAACTTGGAGTCTCGGCAGACGTACCGAGATTGGGAGAAACAATCGAAGTATGAGTTGGTTTATTCT
>JBBTQP010000014.1:14214-15802 GCA_038065635.1 Patescibacteria group bacterium
GAGTCGTCCCGATCGTCGGATCGCTCATACCCATACTCACGCTACTCGGAACGATGCTGCTTTTTGGAGAACGTTTATCATCAAAACAATTAATCGGTTTCGCATGTCTCTTGACCGCGACGTGGATATTGACCGGCGGTCGATTTTCTTCGCGAATGCAAAAAGGTACGCTCTCGATGTGCCTTATCGCATCATTTCTTTTTGCGTCGTCAACGTTATTCGGAAAATACGCATTCGATCACGGAGATTTTGTAGGAGTTTTCATAAGCTCTAGAATCGCAGCGGGTATCACCGGAATAATTATAGGGCTTCTAGTCCCCGGGGTCGGGAATGAAATCGGAAAAATGCTCAAACCGCCACGCGGTTCAAAAAAGAAAACCGCGTCTCCTTTTTGGCCGGTTCTTGGACAAACGCTTGGCGCGATTGGATTTCTATTCGTTCATCTCGCGATCAAGTCCGGAAGCGCGGCGCTTGTGAACGCTCTGCAGGCAATCCAATACGCGTTGCTTGTAGTCGCCGCGCTTGTTCTTAAAAAGATGGCGCCGACCCTTCTCGGAGAGAACCTTACGCGCAAAGTGCTCACATATAAAATCATATCGCTGACAATCGCGGGACTCGGAATGGCTCTTGTCGTATAACGTATGCATTCCATCCTGCGACTCATCTCCTATCTCGGAATTGCAATCGCCGTAATTTTACTTTTTGTATCCGGATTTCTTTTTGTTGGCTGGCCGTCAAAAACAAAACAGGTTGAATACGGCACCACTTTCAGTCGACCGTACGCAGAGGAGCTCGGGCTTGATGCGAACGAAGCTCTAAAGGCGACATTGGACGATCTGGGATTGCGACGTTTCCGCATTCCGGCTTATTGGGGAATAATTCAACCGAAGGAACACGAATGGTATTTCAACGATCTTGATTTGGATATTCAAACGATAGGAGATCGCGGAGGGAAAGTCGTTCTCGCGATAGGGGAGAAACTTCCTCGTTGGCCCGAATGTTGGGGACCGACTTGGTGGAAATCTCAACCGCGCGGAGAACAAAGACGCTACACACTCAACTACATCGAAACCGTAGTTAGACGATATCGAGATAATCCTGCGATCACCGCATGGCAAATTGAAAACGAACCACATTTTGAATACGGCGACTGTCCGAAACCGGATTATCCGCTAATACGACAGGAAATAGAGTTGGTTCACGCCCTTGATCCCACACGACCGGTCGTTACCACCGACTCCGGAGAACTTTCGCTTTGGACGGACTTCGGTCGAAGTGTCGACGCTCTAGGAATCAGCGTGTATCGCGTCGTTCAAAGCCCGACTTTCGGCATTTGGAGATATTGGTTCGTCCCGCCATATCTCTACTTTAGAAAATCACTTCTCGTAAAACCCATGGGTGTTCGCAATGTTTATGTGAGCGAATTTCAGATGGAACCATGGAGCAACAAGCCGATTCTTGAAACGCCGCTTGATGAGCAAATGAAATCTTTTGACACGTCGCAGATGCGATCCAACTTCAATTTCGCAGAACAAATGCAAATCTCTCCCATCGACTTTTGGGGAGTGGAGTGGTGGTACTGGATGAA
>JBBTQP010000015.1:0-1104 GCA_038065635.1 Patescibacteria group bacterium
CCAGTGACATAGTGATTGGAGGCACGGCGACCACAACAAGCCCGGTCTTCTTCTCGCTCTCCGGTGTTAACGCTTCATCAAATCGCTTGATACTGGGACAGAACCAGAACATGGACGTGGTGATCGGCAACACGACGAGCTCCGGTCTTAATTCCGCCTTCCAACTTTCCGGAAACGACCTCTTCGTCCAAGGAAATATCGGTTCCGCATCATCCGTCTATACTAACGGCGCGTTTGTCGCGGGTACGGATTCTACTCTCTATGGCGATGGGTTCATAACTCGAACGAGCGGTGATCTCGCGTTCACGACCGGTGGAACTGGAAATCTCGTCTTTAACACGGACTCGGATTCGAACATTCGCGTGTCATCCACGGCGCCGGGCAACGGAACCAATGTCATGGCGATTTCCAACACAGGCGCATCGAACAGCTTCAACCTCGTTGACTTGAACATGGCGGTTGGAGCAGGCGATGCCGGTGTTGATACGAACGTTGCGTTGAACATCAATGTTCCAGGACCGGCGGAATCCGGAGATGTCGTATATGGCATTCAGATATCGGCTGCCGCTGCAAGCGCAGGAACACTTAACGGTCTCCGGATTGACGGTGTTTCCGCCGGAGCCGGTACTCAAGACGCGATCTCCATCGGCGGAAGCTGGGACAGCGAAATCAGATTCTTTGGCACCACTCCGGTTTTGCGAATGGCGGACTCTTCAACATTCGATATAACGGATGGCACGAACAACCTTTGGACGCTCACCGATCTCGGAACGGCCGGTCAGATAACTGTAGGCGGCGGTATCTTTACGAACGTAACGTCGACGAACGCCACCTCAACGAATCTCGCCTTCACATCCGCTTCAGGTTCGTCTCTTCTATTGAATACGCTCACGGTAGGCGGCCAATCCGTCTGTCTCGCGAATGGCGGAAATTGCCCGGCCGGTTTTACGACTGATTTGAACTGGTCATACTCCATTGCAAACGACCTCGTTTACAACGCCACGGCAACAACCGACATTGTATTCGGAAGCACGACATCAACCAATGCTCCGGTCTTCTTCTCACTCACAGGGACTTCAGCATCCTCCAACCGTCTCATCATCG
>JBBTQP010000016.1:0-15282 GCA_038065635.1 Patescibacteria group bacterium
ATCGACCCGACCGATAGCTCGAAATTGGTGTACACAGGTCCCGCGACTCTCGCATATTCATCGGACGCAGGAAATACTTGGACTATTAAAAAGCTCCCGACAACGCAAGGCGGATCCGTTCTGCGAATCGATCCGAAAAAAGGCGATGTCATCTATCTAGGCACGCAACCGACAACGAAAAAGTAGGTGAGTCGCAATGACCCTATGTATGTTTGTGCAAAAACGTGAGTCGGGATATTATCTTTTTAATTGAAGCGGCAAATCGATAAAATTTTAGGAAAAATTTCTACGTAATCCTTATGCCTCGCAATAACCCCGAACTTCCGTGGACTCCTGCGGAGACAGAATTACTCGTTTCTCACGCCAGTGTTATTGCGGAATTGCGTGACAAGGTGGAGCGAGGGAAGGCATCAGAAGAAGAAGGGAAGCGCTTCTCGAAGGCAGTTTTCGCTTTGAAGAAAACGGTTGAGGATAAAGAGTGCCCTGTTGATAACATCATCCTCGCCGAAACCACAGACGGCAAAGAACTGCGTTTTGACCTTAACGAGATTCGTGAACAATGGAAGGTCTTCTACGAAGAACACGGCCTCGAGAACCTGGCAAACCTTCTTCCTAAAAATATCGCGCTAACTCCTAAACAGATCGAAACGCTCAAAGCGAAAGCCAGAGAAGGGTATACGCGGGTGATCCTTGTTCCGGCGGGTATAGAAAACCATCTGCAGAAACTCAAAGAAAAACTTACGGACGGTCTTGAAAATGACGTCGAGGGCAATCCCATCGAGACATGGTTTTCTGAAGACGTAAAACCAAGTTTCCCGGATAATATCAAAACCAAGGACGCAAAGCGCGTCGGCAAGGCGTATCTGCTCCTCACGAATCCGAACGAGTCTCTTGTGCCTGGTTCGAAGAATAAATCCGCCGATAAGCTGATCGCTGAATTCGAGGCAAATGGCAT
The DNA here is from genome assembly GCA_038065635.1 of Patescibacteria group bacterium. GTDB lineage: Bacteria > Patescibacteriota > Patescibacteriia > 2-12-FULL-60-25 > 2-12-FULL-60-25 > JAHJFW01. The sequence continues at coordinate 956 of JBBTQP010000016.1, forward strand.
TTCCGGTCTGACGCTTGCGGACTTTCTTATCGAAGAAAGAAAACACTTTGAAGAAACCGGGAAGCACCTTGTGGATTGGAGCAATAACGAGTGGACGTGGCTTCTTGAGAATCGTGCGGGCGCCTCCCGCGTGCTGAGTGCTCTCTGGAATCCTGACCATCATCGGGTCAGGGTGCACTCGTATTCGGCGGACAGACAGAATCCGAATCTCGGCGCTCGCTCCTCGGTCGTGTTGTCCATTGAAACTTGATCCTTTATCTTCCCTTTATTCCTTTCCCTTTATCCTTTACGTATACGCTGAAGCTAAGTTAAATACCCAAAAAATTATATGAGCGAACAACGATTTGAAGAAAGAAAACAAGAGCTTAAAGATGCCGTTTTGCGTCTGGAGGAAGCGATTGCGCAACCGGAAAATGACATGATTCGCGATTCCGTGATCCAACGGTTTGAGTTTTCGTTTGAACTCGCATGGAAAACTCTCCAGCTGTACTTGGAGCGCCAGGGCTTGGAAGCCGGAAGTCCAAGGCAGGCGCTGAAAAGCGCGTTTGCCCAAGGGATAATTTCAAGTGAGGATGAGGCGGATGTATGGCTAAAGATGCAAGAAGATAGAAATTTGACTACGCACACCTATAACGAAGATCTCGCAAAAGCGATTTATAAACGGATTGCAACGACGTACGTCGAGCGGTTCCGTGCCATAAGCGACAGCATTCAGAAGTTAACGTGGAAGTGAGTATGGGCGTGGAACTCCGAAAAAAAGACATTGGTACGCTACGAGCGATTTTTGAGCTCTTTCCTTCGGTTGAATCGGTTCGCGTGTTCGGCTCTCGCGCAACAGGAGGCGCGCGTCGCGCGTCGGACATTGACATCGCGATCTACGCGCCCGGCATGGCGGACCGCACATGGTCGGAACTGCGAGACGCTTTGGATTCCGCGCCGTTGATCTACGGTCTTGACGTCGTCCGAATGGAGAAGCTAACGGATGAGAAACTGCGTGGGCGCATCAATTCGGACGGGATTGAAATTTATACTCGAATTTAAACAAACATGCCTAATCCATTTGAAATCAGACCGCAGGAAAAGAAAATCGCTGATCCGCGTTTGCGTGCCGAACGATTTTTCGAGTTGCTGAAGTTACGCGGGGATTTGCGGCGCGCTTCGCGTTCGCCGCTTACCGCAGAAGAAGGCATTGATAGTTTGAAGAACGGGCAGGCGCATGATTTGCTTGAAAGATTGAAGATGCGACGGGATACGTCCGTGCTTAAGGCATCGGAGCGTATGTCGAAGCGTCTCGCGAAGGAACCGCAAAAGCAGGCGGAGTTGGAAGACATGGAAAAGGAGATCAGGGAACTGCTTGCAGATCCGGATGTCCACGACGCAATCCATGAGATGCGCCATGAAAAAGTCATGGCAAGTCAAAAGACCAGGCGAGTGATGAATGAGTATCGTGATCTGCATGCGGTTGAAAGCGAGCTATCCTCCCAGGATTTTGACATTCTAAGGCGCAAAGCCGCGTCGGGTGGTGACCGCAGGGATCTTGCGCGAAACGACGAACTGCGCCAAGCGGTTGGACGCCGTCTACGAACGCTGGTTGAGTCTCCTGAAACCGCGCGAGCCGCACGGTTGGCCGAACTTCACTCGTATCGCGAACAATTGCTCGAAGATCATTACGCGATGACCCCTTCCCGTCGGGAGCTCGCAGATCAGATCAGGAGTCTTTGGGCGCGTGGTGAAGCCGTGATGCTGACCGGTTCGACCGGCACCGGCAAGACCGAGTTGTTTTCCTATCTGACAAAACAGCTTTATGGTCGCCCATTGTCTCGTCTCATTCGCTCCACTCAAAACGTTACCCCTGCGGAGATTTTCGGAAAAATGGGACTGAAAGCCACGCCGGAAGGCGGTACTGAAACGTTCTTCCAGCCCGGCGTTTATATTGACGCCGTGGATCAGGGAATGCCGTTCATTATCGACGAGTTCAACATGCTGGAAACAAAAATCCGCTTCGGACTCAAAGAGTTGTATAATCGTCGTCCGGGCCAACCGGTTGTCGTGCAGGAGGATTCGGGGAAACCGCATGTGATTCAAGATGGGTTCGTAATCGGCGCCACTGCGAATGTCAAAAGCGAAAAGCACAAAGAACGTTTTGAGTTGGATGCGGCGGAGTCTCGTGTGTTCGCGAATCGCAGGGTAGAGTTTCTTCCGAAAGAGGAGGTTTACGACCTACTTATTGCCGAACTGATGAATGAACGCGGAGAGCTCCACATGGCGCGAGAGGACGCGAGTGAGACGCTTAAACGCCTATTGGAAGCCGCGGAGCTCTCTCAGCAGGCGTCTGAGGGAAAACAAACGCAGTTCTATGCCGAGGGCGGAGGAGCAAAAAAAACACCGGCTACGCTCAAAAAAGCCGTTCTTGATCCAGGTCGCATACTCAAAATCGTTTCGGGTTGGCCGCGCGAGGAAGCGCGTGGAAAGAAGTTTCGCGATTATCTGGAAAATGAAGTCCTGCATGTAATTCGTACCGAGGATTATCCTGAGAAAGATCGCCGGCTGCTTCTTCAGATTTTTGTCACCAAGGGTTTTTTTATCGGCAAGACGGTAAAACAAATGGACGTTCCTGGCGTGGACGAAGCCAAGCTCAAGGCCTGGGGCTGGAGTGATACGAGTAAGCCAGCTTCCAAAACAGAAACGCTTTCAGCGCAGCAAGTTGCCGACCTTGATCCGTTCGGGCTGCGTAAGTTGCGCGCGTCCGAGGCCGCAGATGAGTTCCTGCGTGTTGGGCAGGAAGACGTCAAAGATGCGTTGGCAGCCCTGCATGACATCGGTGTTTCAAAACTACCGAAAAAGGTTCGGAAGTTGTTGGAAAAAAAGTCGAGCCACGACATCATCCTCGCCGAAACCACAGACGGCAAAGAGCTGCGTTTTGACCTTAACGAAATCCTCACGCAATGGGAAACCTTCTACAAAGAACACGGCCTCGAGAACCTGGCAAACCTTCTTCCTAAAAATATCGCGCTAACTCCTAAACAGATCGAAACGCTCAAAGCGAAAGCCAGAGAAGGGTATACGCGGGTGATCCTTGTTCCGGCGGGTATAGAAAACCATCTGCAGAAACTCAAAGAAAAACTTACGGACGGTCTTGAAAATGACGTCGAGGGCAATCCCATCGAGACATGGTTTTCTGAAGACGTAAAACCAAGTTTCCCGGATAATATCAAAACCAAGGACGCAAAGCGCGTCGGCAAGGCGTATCTGCTCCTCACGAATCCGAACGAGTCTCTTGTGCCTGGTTCGAAGAATAAATCCGCCGATAAGCTGATCGCTGAATTCGAGGCAAATGGCATTTCCGGTCTGACGCTTGCGGACTTTCTTATCGAAGAAAGAAAACACTTTGAAGAAACCGGGAAGCACCTTGTGGATTGGAGCAATAACGAGTGGACGTGGCTTCTTGAGAATCGTGCGGGCGCCTCCCGCGTGCTGAGTGCTCTCTGGAATCCTGACCATCATCGGGTCAGGGTGCACTCGTATTCGGCGGACAGACAGAATCCGAATCTCGGCGCTCGCTCCTCGGTCGTGTTGTCCATTGAAACTTGATCCTTTATCTTCCCTTTATTCCTTTACCTTTATCCTTTGTTACTATCCGTTTCGGGCTCCTGTAGCCAGTCCTATTCCAAACTTTGGGATGGGGTGTTGGTTCGCCCGATACGGCTGACTGGTATGCGATTATTTGCGATGTCAGGGCATTTTTTGCGACGGTTTCTCACGATTTGTTGCTCGCGTTAGTTGAACTAAGAGTGAAAGATTCGCGTTTGCTAGCCCTCATTAAGGAAGTTGTCTGTAGTTTTTGTACTAATGACCGCCAAGGGCAGGGCATTCCTCTTGGTAACGTGACGTCTCAAATTTTTGCGAACATTGTTTTGCACGAGCTTGACCGGCATGCAAAGGCGTGGCTTCGACTACGGAGATATTTGAGGTACAATGACGATATTCTCGTTATAGTCCGTGGTGGTGAATGGGCGGAGAAAAACGGCCAGGTTATTAAGAACAAGGCGAAGTCCATGGGTTTTGACTTGAAGGTGCGTACGCTGGCGCTTTCAAAACGGACGCATTTCGATTGGCTGGGCGCGACCCATTTTTTCTTAGGCCGGACAGTGCGTCGATCAAGCGCGAAGCGCGCCATTCTGGCGCTTAAAAGAGGCAATAGAAAAGTCCGACGGAGATTGATAACCGGAAACGCCTATCGAAGCATGCTTATTTCATACCGAACTCACATGAAATCCTATGGCTCACAAATTTGAAAGCGAAATGCCGCTTGAAGGCGTGGTAACGGCCGAAGCGAAGCTCGAGGATTTTTTTGCGCGTAACCAAGATTTTTTCGCACTGTACGCCGGAGACGCGAGCATTAAGGCAAAGCCCAGCCGCGAGCTCGGGACGTTTGCGATTGATCTTGAAAAGGGGGTGCTGTACGGCGATCCGAGCTATTACGAAAAAAAAGGGCTAACAGAGGCGCATGCGTTCAATTCATTCTTGCACGAGTTTGAGCATTTTCGTCGCTTAATGACGCTGACGCGCGAGCGCCGCGGGCTTGAGGGCTGGCGCGTTCACCGCGATAGAATGAAGGCGAAGCCGCATTTGCACGTATTTGACAATGTGCTTGAGGATATCAGTGTGGATAGGGCTATATTGTCGCGCGCGCCATCGCAGAGCGACACGCAAATCGATCTGTATCGTACGCATCTATGGAAGGACCGTGATTTTCTGAAATTACCACGCCATCTGCAATTCATTTATGGATTGTTTCGAGAACAAATGTTGCCCGAGGAGCCGGTAGAGATAGCAGACGAGGTACGTGCGGAGATCGATCGATTGCGAGCTATGAAAAATTTCGCCGGCCAGAGCATAGCGGACGTAATGTCTAACCCCGATCTGCCGCAGGCAAAACGGCTGGCATTGCAAGAACGCTTTTTTGAGCCGGTGTACGAACGTCTGTTCAAGCAGGATGCGGAGGAAAAACAAAAAGAACAGCAACAAAAACAGGAAACGCAAAAAGCGGGACAAGAACAGGCGGAAGAAGGAGAACGAAGCGAGCAGAAAAATCCATTCAAGCAAAACCAAGAACTAGGGCATGGTCAATCGGAACATGGACAACCAAGCGGACAAGAGCAGACGGGAGAGTCGTTGAATCCGGATGATTTTTTCAAAGATTTGTACAAAGAGTTTTTCGATAAATCCCCGGACGCGGCGCTTACGGAAAAGCAGATCGAGGAGGCGGTGAAAAAAGCCGTAGAGTCAAAAGGCGGAAGGCCGAAGTCGGCCGAGGAATTGGCGCAAGAGGCGTATGCAAAGGAAGCCGGAGTGTCGATAGAGGATCTGAAGGCGTATCAGTGGTTTTGGGAAACAGTAGAGAATATACGTTCACCGGAAAAGGATGAGACCGTGGTAGAGCAAATCCGCACAGTTTTTCGTCAAATAGTAACGGAGCGATTGGAGTCCGTGTCGCGTCCGAAACAGCCGGTAGAGGAGGGCGAGTACTTGATAAGACCGGCGGAGGCAGTTGCGGAGATCCAGTCAGGTCGTACAGAGCCAAGGGTTTGGATGACGCACGAGGTTAAGGAGCGTCAGAGAGAGTTGTTCGGCGCGTTTGATGTTACGCTGGTTTGCGACCGTTCCGGCTCCATGAAGGAGTCGTCCGGAGGAGCGGTGAAGAAACATGAGCAGCGCAAGGCGGTCGCACTTTTGCTCGAAGCGCTTCGTGAGTTTTGCGACGACTTGGATGACGCGCGAAAAGATTTGACGGCTGACTTGCGCGTGAGAAGCGAGGTTTGGTCTTTTGGCGGCCCGTCAGAGGTAGGTTGTATCAAGGCGCTTTCCGAAGAGTTGACGGATAAGCAGCGCGTGGCCGTTTTTAAGGAATTGGAAAATACGCCAGGCGTTTCGACGCGCGATGATCTTGCGCTTGTTGGTCTTGCCGCCTCCATCCCGGAAGAAGATATCGAACGCATTGTTCGAGGGGAGTTACGGAAGGTTGTGATCGTACTTACCGACGGTTACAGTTCGAATCCGCACGGCGCGAAAAAGGCCATCAAAGACCTGCGCGACAAAGGCGTGATGGTCGCGGCAATTGGCATAACAAGCGCCGCAAACGCGGCCATTGAGCTCTATAAGCCGGACGGTCGTCTGGCCGAGCATGCCGCTATGACGGGCGTGAGGGTTGGAGAGGCGTTGGAGTCGTTTATCAAGGAGTTGAACGGATCGCATTAGTCAAATAGATCGCGGTACAGTTTGACGTTTGACTCGAAAAATGGGAAGATCATTTTTGATTTTACATATGGCAAGCCAAATAGATCTAGCCAAGCCGGAATTCGAACAGTCGCTATCTCACTACGAGAAAGAGCTGTCCAATATCCGTTCAGGACGCGCTCATGCGTCCATGGTCGAGCAGATTCCGGTGGAAGCATACGGATCAACCATGGAAATGAAGGGCGTCGCCTCCATCAGCATCCCAGACGCAAGGACTATTCAAATTGAACCGTGGGACAAAGGGCTTGTAAAAGATATTGAAAAAGCGTTACAGGGTAGCGGGCTCGGTCTAAACCCGGTTACGGCAGGAACGGTTATTCGTTTGATGATGCCATCGCTGACCGAAGAAAATCGCAAGAACATCGTGAAGATCGTTCATCAGAAGGCCGAGCACGCGCGAATTTCTCTTAGGCAAGTTCGGGAACAGATTCGCGACAACATTGGCGCGGATTTTGAAGCAAAGCGCATTTCCGAAGACGATAAGTTTCGGTTGCACGATCAGTTGGACAAAATGGTCGCCGAATACAACAAACGAGTCGAAGAAATATCCGAGGAGAAAGAAAAAGACGTGATGACGATATGAGGAAAAAGTCTTTAAAGTCCATAAAGTCTATAAAGTCGAAAGTCGTTGGAATGGTTCCCTTTGACTTTACGGACTTTATGGACTTTTGACTTTGTAGACTTATATATTCTTTATGATTCCTTCCGAAAAGAAAATGGATATTCTGATCTCGCTTTGCAAAAGGCGGGGTTTTATTTATCCGGGATCGGAAATCTACGGCGGCTTTGCGAACACATGGGATTACGGTCCGTATGGAGTCGAATTGAAGCGAAATATCCGCGAGGCGTGGTGGAATATGTTCGTTCGCCGAAGAGCGGACATGGTTGGTGTTGATACGCCGATAATTATAAATCCAAAAGCTTGGGAAGCGTCCGGCCACATCTCGTCCTTTTCCGATCCTCTTGTGGACTGTAAATCCTGCAAGCGACGTTTTCGAGCTGATCATCTTCTCGAACAAATTTCTGCAAAACCCGGGTATGACAAGGAAAAACCTCAAGATCTGAAAGACGTCCGCTGTCCTGAATGCGGCGGATCTCTAACCGACGTTCGTCAATTCAACATGATGTTCAAGACGTCGGTTGGAGTTACGGAAGATGATTCCAGCGTCGCGTATCTCCGTCCGGAAACCGCTGGCGGAATGTTCGTAGCATGGAAAAACGTACGTGACACGGCGCGAAAACGTTTGCCGTTCGGAATTGCGCAAGTCGGAAAAGCGTTCCGTAATGAGATTACTCCAGGGAATTTTATTTTTAGGACTCGCGAGTTTGATCAGATGGAAGTCGAGTATTTTGTAAAACCGGAACAAGCACCGGAATCTTTCGAGATGTGGCTTAAAGTTTTGAAGTCGTGGGTTGAGGATGTGCTTCACATCTCGCCAAAAAACGTCGAGTACGTTGAGATTTCAGAAAAAGACCGCGCTTTTTATTCCGCACGCACAATCGACGTGGAGTATAAATATCCTTTCGGCCAAAAGGAATTGTACGGTTTGGCGAATCGAACGGATTATGATCTTTCGCGCCATCAGGAATTTTCAAAAGAAGATTTGCGCTGGCTTGATCCGGAAACCAACGAAAAAATTCTTCCATTCGTAATCGAGCCGTCACTCGGTCTGGATCGAAGCGTGCTTGCGGTTTTGTGCGAGCATTTGGATTCGGACGAGGCGCCGGTAGCGTCAGAAGGGGAAGAAAAAGGGGAGGATGAGGATCGTTTGGTTTTGCGTTTACCGCCGGCGCTCGCTCCCGTAAAAGCGGCGATATTCCCTCTGCAGAAAAAGGGCGGCCTCGCGGAAATCGCTACAGATCTCGCAGAATCTTTAAGAAAGAAGGGGATTGCCGTGGAATACGACGAGTCCGGTTCAATCGGGAAACGATACAGGCGTCAGGATGAAATCGGAACGCCATGGTGTTTTACGGTCGATCGCGAATCGGTAGAAGATAAATGCGTTACGGTTCGTGATCGCGACAAAATGGATCAGACTAGGATTCCTATTGCGGACGTTCCGCGATGGATCATGGATCGAATATCGTATGAATAAACCACAAGTAAAAAAATTCGCGAACGGAATGACCGCCATTCTGGTTCCGCAGAAGGGCGCGACCTCCATGACGATTTTTGTGATGGTCCGCGTTGGTTCGCGGTACGAATCGCGTCAGATCAACGGTGCGTCGCATTTTATAGAGCATCTGATGTTCAAGGGAACCAAGCGGCGTCCGAATACGCAGATACTCACGCAGACCATCGACCGCTACGGCGCGGAATACAACGCTTTTACGGGCAAGGATCTTACGGCGTATTACATCAAAATTGCAGCCGAACAAACTCCGCTCGCGATCGATATTTTGAATGACATGCTTTTCCATTCGCTTTACGATCCGAAAGAGATTGACCGTGAACGCGGAGTTATCGTTGAAGAAATAAACATGTACGAGGATAATCCGCGGATGCATCTCGAGGATCTTTTGGAGGGCGCCTTATTCCCACGCTCCACCCTTGGATGGAATATCGCCGGACCGCGCGAAGTCATCCGCAACGTAACGCGAGACCAGCTCATCGACTACCTCGATTCATATTACGTACCGTCTCGCATAACCGTAGTGGTCGCTGGAAAAATCATGCCCGGGACCGAAGCGCTTTTACATAAGACGTTCGGAAAAGTCACGCAACATCACAAAGGAAAAGAGGACGAGTTCGCGCCGTTTTGTCCGCCAAAAACATTGGGATGTCCAGTCGCTTTACAGAATAAAAAAACAGAACAAGTTCAACTAGGTATAGCGTTTCATGGCATCTCTATTTCTCACGAAGACGCTCCCGTCGCGTCGCTTCTCGCGGATATTTTAGGAGGAAGCATGTCGTCCCGATTGTTTATAGAAATACGCGAACGCCGCGGTTTATGCTATTCAATTCGCGCGTCGCACGAATCTCTCCAAGATACCGGAGTTTTTTCCGTCACGGCCGGTTTGGACAAGAAGCGTTTTCCGGAAGCTGTGAAAGCAATCATGAACGAGGTCCGTTCAATGGCGCGTAAACCCGTCCCGCTCACGGAGATTCGCCGCGCGAAGGATCACGTTCGCGGAAGTATAATGCTTGCGTTTGAAGATTCCGCCACGCAGGCGTCGTGGTACGGGCGGCAATGGACGTTTTTGAAGCGTCTTGAAACACCGGAAGAAAAATTAAAACGACTTGAAAAAGTCAGCGCGAAAGACATTCAACGCGTTGCTAAAAAAATATTCGACTCCAAACGTATGGCGGCGGCGGTCATCGGACCGTTTCCGAACGCGGAACCGATACGTCGTCTACTCGTTAAATAAAAATTTTATGAAGAAACTCATCATTGCAAACTGGAAAATGTTCTACGGTCCGCTCAAAGCCGGAGCGTGGATCCGCGCGTTTCGAAGAGAGCGGCTGCCGAAAGATATAGATATCGCAATCGCTCCACCGTTCGTATCGCTCGCCGCGGTTCGCGCTTCACTCGGCCGCGCTTCAATTCCAGCTCTAGCTGCGCAGGACGCTTTTTGGGCGACGGAAGGTGAGTTTACGGGTGAAATTGCGCCGCCAATGCTTCTTGAATTCGACTGCACTTATTGCCTTGTAGGGCACAGCGAACGCAGAGCGCATCTTGGTGAAACCGACGCGATGGTTGCGAAAAAGGCCGTGGTATTGCAAAAATCCGGAATATCTCCCGTCGTCTGCGTCGGTGAAACAGAGGCGGAACGACGCAGGGGCGATGCGAACAAGGTTGTGCGAAATCAGATTCAGGTATTGTTGGGAGGAGGCGTGAAAGCTGACGGTAAAGCTCCTCTTGCGATCGCGTACGAACCGGTGTGGGCAGTCGGAACTTCAAAACCGTGTCGTTCGCAGGACGCGAAAGATATGCACGAGGTTATTCGAGCGGTACTTAAGAAAAAATACGGGCCGTCAGCATCCGAGCAGATTAGGATTATTTACGGAGGATCCGTGGATGGACGAAATATCGCGGAGTTTTTGACAACGACCGGAATTGATGGCGCACTGGTCGGCGGCGCTTCTCTGGATCCGCGAGCTTTCGGGATGTTGTGTAGAGCCGCGGCTCCGGCATAGTGCGCATTCGTATGTCATGGCTCGTGTGGATCCTTTTGATTCTCGCCGCTATTTCTTTTGTGGTACTCGCTTTTGTAATCGGGCGTCACTGGAATGAGATTCGGCTGCTCGATCCGGATTCCATTCGTGAGGAAAGAGTAAGAAAGAAACGTGACGAAATTGTCGCGCAACGACTTGATCGCATTAAAAGCGGATTTTTTACTCCTATCGCGGCGGCCGCGCGTAGCGCAAGCGTTCGTGGGAAAATCGCGTTTCATGGAACATATATCAAATTGCTCAAGTTGGATCGCTTTTATCGTCAGACAAAAAATCCACAAGTTGAAATTCCACGTTCGGATGCGGAGCGGCTGAAGTCGACGATCGAGGAAGCGAGGTCTCTTGCGCGCGATTTGAAATACGGCGACGCGGAACGCAAATATCTCGAAGTGCTCGGGTTGGATAAGAGAAACGTTGAAGCGTATAAAGGCCTCGCTGCACTCTATCTAAAGCAAAAAATGTTGCCGCAGGCAAAGGAGACGTTCGAGTTTTTGCTCCGTACAACCGAAGCTGATGATGCTTGCTACGCCGGGTTGGCGGAAATAGCGGAAGAAGAAGGGGACGTGTCGCTCGCGGAAAGGATGTACCGCAAAGCGGCGGAAATGAGCCCGAAATGCCCGAATCGTCACGCCGATCTCGCGACTTTTTATCTGGAACACAACGAAACTGAAAAGGCGTGGACTTTCGCCCGTCGCGCAATGGAACTTGAGCCGAAATCAATCAAATACCTTGAATTGTGCATAGAGACCGCAATCAGAAACGGGGAAAAGTCCGAGGCGGTTAATCGGTTCGATCGTTTCAGAATGCGTTCGGAAGATAGGCAGAAGATTCAGTCTCTAAAAGAACGGATTGACGCTATCCACTGATTCGGGTATTCTTTGCGCACCAATTGTAAACCGCGGTCCGCGCCGCCTTAGCTCAGCGGTAGAGCAACGGTTTTGTAAACCGTAGGTCCCCGGTTCAAATCCGGGAGGCGGCTCCAACTGTATTGGATCAAGTCGGTGTCATTCTCGCGAAGGCGGGAATCCAGAAATAAGAGAAAATGATATCCATGATTAATTAGAAAAATTATGTCACAAGAAACACTCATCAAGCTCGAATGTACGGAATGCAAACGCGTTAATTATTTTTCTACGAAAAATAAGAAAACGATAAAGACTCGCTTGGAGCTCAAGAAGCACTGTTTGCATTGTAAGAAACATACTCCGCACAAGGAAACGAAGTAGCCTTTTCCTTGATCCACGCCGTAGTAGCTCAGTTGGTAGAGCATTTCCATGGTAAGGAAAAGGTCACCGGTTCAAATCCGGTCTACGGCTCCAGATAAAATAGTTGAAAGTCGAAAGCCCATAAAGTCCGTAAAGTCTTTGAAGAAAATTTCCATGACTTTATAGACTTGATGGACTTTATGGGCTTTCGACTCTCACGGGTAGGTACCGAAGCGGTCAAACGGGGCAGACTGTAAATCTGCTGGCATACGCCTTCCAAGGTTCGAATCCTTGCCTGCCCACCAAATAAAAATCCCATTGAAGTGGGATTTTTATATATCAAATCATCTCTGCAGTTCCTTTTCTCTGCGTCATTCCTTCTATCGGTAAAGCGGCGGAGAATGTAGACCCCTTCTTTTCCGTTGACTCGAACCAGACACGCCCTCCAACTTGTTCTACAAGCGTCTTAACTAAATACAACCCAAGACCGCTACCCTCAGTGTCGACATTTCTAATGTTGCTTCCGCGGAATAGTTTGGAAAATATCTTGTCTTGCTCGTTTCTAGGAATACCGTAACCGGTATCTTTTACCTCGATGTGAATTTCCGTTTCTGTCTTGGCGAGTGTTATCGCGATTTTTCCATTCCCCGGCGTATAGTTGATCGCGTTTAATAGGAAGTTTTCGAGTATAACGCGAACTAATTTCGGATCGCCACGATAGCCGTCGACCGCATCATAATCCGTCTCGACCAGAAGATTCTTGCGTTCGATGCGTTGACGATATTCGCTTAACAGGCCGTCTACGAATTCCGGAAGGTCGATTTTCGTAGGCTCGATTGAGAATTTTCCGGCTTCGATACGAGAAACGTTTAACAATGAGTTGACAAGCGCAACCATACGACTGTTGCTCTCATGGAGCTGCGTAAGAAGTTCAAGTTGTTTTTTTGTAAGTTTTCCGCCGGATCCCTCCAAAAGTAATTCACAGAACCAGTTTGTGGCGGTAAGCGGAGTGCGAAGTTGATGAGAAGCGAGGGAAACGAATTCGCTTTTTGCCCTGTCGATTGCGAGTTCTTTCGTCGTGTCCTCCATGATAAAAATTGCGGAATCACCCTCTGGCCCTTCTCCGCGCACAATGGCTCCGGAAGTTCTTAATGCGATAGGAGCGAGATTTTCTTTTTTCAAAAATAACCCAGTGTGATTGATGAAGGTTTTTCCTTTATTAAGAGTATCAGACAAAGGAAGTTCGTTTTCCGGAATACGGATTCCCGCCTCATTCACGAACAAGCATTCGTTCAAAATTCTTTTACCCTTTTTATATCCGAGCAGCTGCTTTCCCATCCGGTTAATTATGCGCAACGATCCTGATGGGGCATCAACGACAATAGCTGCGACCGGGAGGTTTTCGAGCAACGTCTCTAACAACTCACGTTCGCTTTCTATTTCTTTAGTTTTTTCGCGCACCTTCCCTTCCAGATTTTTATACAACTCCTTAAGTTGAGACGCCATTTCGTTGAAGGAAGACGCGAGCTGGCCGATTTCGTCGTGAACCATCGGTGGAATCATGGTTGAGAATCGGCCGCTCGCGAATCGTTTTGACGCGTCTACAAGCACTTGTAATCTCCTTAATAAAATTTGTTCTCCGGCGATCCAGCCGAAAATAAGCATCATTGCCGCCATGATCGCGACAATCAATATGTCGCGTTGAAGAATGCGATTTGAGTCAGCGGCCACCACGGCGCTGGAAAGTCCGATGACCACGTACGTTTCCCCGCCGCCAAAAACGGTTGGGAGCGGAGCGTATGAGAATAGACGCGTAATTCCGTCTAGACCCTGCGCCTCAACGGTATCTTCTTTGCCATTGCTGAAAATATGATTGACTACTGGCGAACCTGTAAAAGTTTTTCCTATCCAGGCGTCAGGATTAGGGTGGTGCGCCAGGACCGTGCCGTTTCGGTCCACGATAAATGATTCGGTGTCCGGAGGGAGAGTGATTCCTTCGAGCACGCGGTTCATCCATAGTAAATTCAAGGCGCCTATAAGAACGCCGCGCAAATCGCCGTTTTTGGCATAAACAGGAAAGCCGAAATTGACCGTAGGTACGCCTGTAATTCGTCCGATTTGGTATTCGCCCATGGCGAATGTTTTTGTCTCAATCGCCTTTTTGAAATATAGGCGGTCGGCGACGTTAATTGGCGGCGTAAAAGGCACGCCACTGCACAGTATGTCGCCATTTGGGGCAATCAGCCCGAAGTTTGCATAGCGCGGGTTTTGCGCTATCAGTTCGCCCATGAGTTTATTGCAATCGTCAGCGTTCCATATTTCAGGAACAACCGAAAGCGCAGTCAGAATTTGTTGCGCGCTTTTTATTTGCAGCGTCTGACCGGTCAACGCAATCCACGTGATATGTTTTGCAGTTTCCTCCGCATTGTGTCTTGAAAACGCGCGTGCTTCGTGATCACGAGCCGCGAGGAGCGCGACGAATGGCAAAACGCATAACATGCCCAGTATCAAGAGTTCTCCGCGTAATCCAATACGTCGACGGTTATCCATGTCTAGAGAATTATACCATGCGTCTAGAATTTTAAGTTTTTTACCCGTCATTGCGAGGAGTAGCAACGACGCGGCAATCTAATCAACTGTCATTGCGAGGA
>JBBTQP010000017.1:0-4604 GCA_038065635.1 Patescibacteria group bacterium
TTGATATTTCAATTAAGGTGGTGGAATTCAAAAAATTGAAAGGTGAAATTTACGCCTGTGGCTCATGTCTTAAAATACGGGGAAAAGAAGAAAGCAATGTTTGTCCAGTTTCCACGATGTCAGATTTACTCAAAATGGTCGAGAACTCGGATAAAGTTTTAGTTTTTGGCTAATTATGAAAACAATTCTATGTGAACTTTGGATTTACGCCTTTTGGCGGTTTCGGTTGGATATTTATGTTCGTCTTTTGGGGCATCATAATCTGGGCGATTATCGCCTTAATAAGAGGCAGTTTTGGGAGGGGTCATATGTGCGGACACGATCATGGCGATGACGCGCACGGAAAAGATAAGTCTCCGCTCGAAATCTTAAAAAGAACGATATGCAAAAGGTGAGATTGATAAGAAAAAGTTTGACGAAAAGAAAAAAGATTTAAACTAGCTATTTTAGCCCGCCCGAAATTCGCCAAAAGAAATCAGCGGAGCAAATGGAAAATTCTTACCCAAACCCCTCCTTTTACATTTGCGACTTCCGAATTCAACAACAAATGAGCGTACGAGGCAGTTTAGAGCCACCACGCGCTCCGCGCGTGCGATTAGTCGGCATCAGGGTTGCTTTCAAAATACATTCGAACTTTGTATAATACACACCGCCAATTTTGGAAATTAGTTTTTGAATCAGCCAATTACATTTACATATGGCATGATTCGAATCCCGCCTTGTGGTGTCGGGGGATGATTTATTGAGAAAATAAAAAACATATGAAAACTATCAGTGAAAAAATATTAGCCCTCTCGGAGAAATACTCTAAAACTCTCCGTCAAAAAATGACTGGGAGGATTACCGAGATGGAAGCGGATAATAATTCTCACTATTTGATATATAGAGTTTTAGGTATTGCGACAGAGGAAGGAAAACTGATTGATGAGTACCAAAACATGGGTCGTTTTCTTTATAAATATGCAGGTTCGTTTTTGGAAGAGGCTGCAATCCTGTGCTTTGAAGAAAAATTTCCTAAGACACAAAGAAAACTCCGTATACCGAATAAACTTGGTTCAAGACCAGTCACATTTGAGATTGACTGCCTCGTTAGCAAAGACGCATACGAAATTAAATGGAGAGATGCGACAACTGACGGCGACCATATCACAAAAGAACATACCAGAGTAAAAAACATTAAAAATGCCGGATACAAACCCATTCGCATAATGTTTTATTATCCTAATCGTACACAAGCCATCCGCATACAAGAAACATTAAAAACTATTTACGCAGGTGTTAGTGGCGAATACTACTTTGGTGAAGGAGCTTGGGGAATTATCAAAAAGAAGACTGGGGTTGACTTACTGTCGATATTAGAAAAAATTGCTGACCAGAAGACCAAGTCTAAGGTAATCTCAAAAATATGATCAAAAAAGGTGATTGCAAAACCGAATTAAAGAAAATGGAGTCTAACTCAATAGACTTAATTTATCTTGATCCACCTTTTTTCACCCAGAAAAAGCAATCACAAAAGACGAGAGACAATTCGAAAGAGTACACTTTTGACGATAGCTGGGAGAGTATCGAATATTACAGAAGTTATATTGAAGAAAGGTTGATTGAATGTAGCCGTGTCTTGAAAAAAACTGGTAGTATCTTTTTGCACTGCGACAGAAGTGCATCGCATCACTTAAGAATCGCCTTAGATAATGTTTTAGGGGCAAATAATTTTCAGAGTGAAATTATTTGGGCATATAAGCGATGGTCAAATGCAAAAAAGGGATTATTGAACGCGCATCAAGTAATTTATTTTTATAGCAAAACTACTGACTTCAAGTTTAACCATATTTTTGAAGATTATTCTCCAACCACAAATATTGATCAGATTTTTCAGAAAAGAATGAGAGATGAAAATGGAAAAACAAAATATAAGACGAATGTCGGTGGTGGCTATGAATTGATTGACAACAAAAAAGGAGTTCCTCTTTCCGATGTTTGGAATATTCCATATCTCAATCCCAAAGCAAATGAGCGGGTGGGTTACCCTACGCAAAAGCCAATTTTGTTATTAGAAAAAATAATCCAGTTGGTAACGAATGAGGGAGATATTGTTTTAGACCCATTTTGCGGTAGTGGCACTACTCTTGTAGCGGCAAAATTACTCAATCGTAAATTCGTAGGCATTGATATTTCTGATGATGCTATCCAATTAACGCAGGAGAGACTAAAAAACCCGATACGAACAGATTCAAATTTATTAAAAAATGGGAAAGCATCATATTTGAATCAAGATCCAGAAATTATTCAAATTTTGAAAGTAATTGATGCTACTCCTGTGCAAAGGAATAAAGGTATTGATGGTTTTCTTAAAATTGGTAATTCTGCAAAACCTATACCCATAAAAATCCAGCGATTTGACGAGACTATAGAAAAAGCAAAGCAATTATTGACCCAAGCTTCAAATAAAAATGGTTTCAAGATAAGAATTTTAATTAAGACAAATAACCTTTGCGAAACTTCTCTCTTTGATTTTGGTCAAACAACTATCCCCAAAGATTTGTTAGTAGTTGAAAGCATAAATGAGTTTATTAGAAATAAAGATAAAATGATTGCTGCTTTTTAATGGATTTTGCTCGAAATAGTTTCGAACTTTGTCCAACAAACACCGCCACGTTGAAAATAATGTGAATAATGGGGTCAAGTGCATTTTTTTCAAATAAGAGAGCGGATAAATAGGATGAATAAATGGACTTGACCCAATTTACATTTATATGACCCCACATTGACTTTTTAGTACTGGTATGTTTTTTTGATCTAAACCGAGACACGGTGTCTTGGTCAAATAGCACATTGAAAGGCGGATTCTTCAGATGTTTACATCCAAACAAATCTCGGCGTTGAGATACATGATCTTCAGCGCCAAGAACGGAACCGAGCTCTCGATGCGAGTGTTGGCATTTCTCTTCGAGTCGTCCGAGGAGTTTACGAAGGAGGTCTGCCTCTCACTCGTGGCGGATCGCGAAGGTTACACCGCTGACGAGATCAGTGCCGCCGCGCGGGGAGTTGATGCGATGGTGAGTTGCAACGGCACCACCCACCTTCAAGAGCTCCTCGCCGTGATGGGAAGCGATCTCCTCTCCAGTTTCCACTACGGCGACTTCGATCCGGCACGTACCGACAGACCGTTCAATTGCGATGAGGATTTGGGTCTGTTCAGCGAAAACATGCCGCCTCGCTACACGTTTTGGCTCGCCAAGAAGCACTACTCGAAGCAAGCGACACTCGTCGTAGCTACACGGGAGGAGTTGGAGCGGATTGATCTGAATAAGCCAGGCCTGTACTAAGCTCTCGAACCGGCTTGAATGGCCAGGCCTCGCACCGACAGGCATTCTTGTGCTTCGTCTGGCGCGAGGTTTTTTGTTCTTCAGAAAATGTGTAAATGAGGTCAAGTCCGTTTTCTTCGAACAAGAAAGCGTATAAAGAGTATGAATAAATGGACTCGACACCATTTACACGCCATTTACACATTTACATTTACGTAGGTATAAAAAATCCTACAATGCTGATATATTTTGAATACGATTTGAAATGAAAACATGGTTCGTCTATATCGTTCGATGTTGTGATGGGAGTTTGTATACCGGGATTTCAATCGACGTTAATGAGCGCGTAAAGCGCCACAATGCGTGTTTGGGAGCGGCTTATACCCGGAGTCATCGTCCTGTCGTTCTTGTATGGAAAGAACGCGTAAAGTCAGAATCGGCAGCAAAAAAACGTGAGGCGGAAATTAAGAGTTGGGCGCGAAATCAAAAAGTGGCGCTGATTAATTCGGTTGACTGGCGAGTGTTATTGCGGTAATCTTTTTTTATATGGAAACGGAATTTTTCGGTTTGTCGCTTAGTAGGAACGAATTATTGGAGTTGCAGACGGCGTTGATTCAAAGGTATATCGTAGAAGACGAGTTACGACGCGAAAAAGGGCTTGAGCCCATAGCGCATCATGGTCTTCTTTGTCGCGTAGACGAGTTATTGAAATTGCAGAATAGCGAGCTTGATAGCTTAACGGAGGATCTCGACGACGAACTTTGGGAGTTTTCTTGGTTTGCTTTTACAGAAGAATGGGCGTGGTTTAAAGCCGGTCAAGAAGTAAAAAAGGAATTGGGATCAGACGCGAAAAAAATCAATCAAGAGGAGATGGAACGGCGCATTGAGCAGAGATTCGCCAAGTATTTCGATAAATACGTCAGCGAGGTTGAAATGAAAGACGTTGAATCAGTTAAGCGACTGACGGAAAAACGAAAAGCTTAACAGGAATCGTCACGGATTTGCGTGGATAAGTCGGCTTATTATTTCCTCGACGCCTGTATGTTTCGTGTTTAACGTTTGGAACTGACTTACGCGCGGAACCGTCTGGCTCATGTAGAGCGACGCACCGACATAGAATGCTAAAACCGCGCCGATTACGTAAACGAACGTGTTTCCATGCTCGGTCAGATCCGGAAGAAAATAAAAAACTGTCGATGCGACGATCAGAAATGTGATTGAGATTACGACTGGCCAGAGCGTCATACGGTTCACAGTTTTGAGATTTTATGTTACATGGTATCGAGGTAGATATCAATA
>JBBTQP010000018.1:0-1138 GCA_038065635.1 Patescibacteria group bacterium
GTACTCTTAAGCGGTACTCTCGCACTTGGCACGAAAGCATTGGATATTGGTGGAGATTTCACGGTCAATGGCGGAGTATTTACTCCAGGGACAGCCACTACCACGTTGAACGGAGCATCTGCACAAAGCGTCAGCTCAACAAGCTTCGCGGCATTGGCAATTGATAAATCAGCAGGAACCGTGACATTTACAGGAAACACGACATCAACAGGGGGCTTCAAGCTTACCGGTGGAATACTCTCTCTCGGAACCAAGTCCTTCGATGTTGGTGGAGACTTCGTAGTCAACGGAGGCGTGTTTACTCCAGGGACGGCTACAACAACGCTAAACGGCGCGGCCGGACAAAGCGTCAGCTCAACAAGTTTTTATGACTTGGTAATAGACAAGTCAGGAGGCACAGCGTCACTTTCGACAAGCGCAACGACAACTGGGAACTTCGCACTCTTGGCTGGGACGCTTTCTCTCGGAACAAAGGCATTCGCTGTCGGTGGAGGATTTACGGTAAACGGCGGTGTGTTTACTCCAGGAACGGCAACGACGACTTTGAATGGCGCGGCACCACAAAGCGTCAGCTCAACGAGTTTTGCGGCATTGACGATCGACAAACCGGCAGGAATAGCGGTCACATTCACAGGTAATACGACTTCGACAGGTGGATTTAACTTAACAGGAGGCACGTTGTCGCTTGGGTCTAAGGCATTCGACGTAGGCGGAGACTTCGTTGTCAACGGCGGTGTGTTTACTCCTGGGACGGCTACAACTACGCTAAACGGAGCATCAGGACAGAGCGTTAGCTCAACTAGCTTCATGGGTTTGGTAATAGACAAATTGGCAGGGACGGTAACCTTCACTGGCAATACCACCTCAACCGCTGGATTCAGGCTCATGAGAGGTACGCTGTCGCTAGGAACGAATCGACTAAACGTTGGTGGAGACTTTGAAGTAAATGGCGGTGTGTTTACTCCGGGTACCGGACTTACGGTACTAAACGGAGCAGCCGCGCAAAGCGTCAGCTCCACTAACTTCGCAGCTCTAACGATTGATAAGTCAGGAGGCACCGTGACACCATCAGTCAACACAACATCAACCGGCAATTTCTCTCTGTTGGGAGGAACGCTCTCACTCGGAACGAAGGCAT
>JBBTQP010000019.1:0-5079 GCA_038065635.1 Patescibacteria group bacterium
AGCGAGTACTGAAAAACAGTGTAGATTGTTGGATATTTAATTGGACACGAGTGAGTTTGCGCCAGTCGCCGTGACGATAGGCGTATAAGGTTCGTAAACGAGCGAGTTGCAGTACAGCGCGAATGCGGATGCTCGCCATGACTCACCTCCTTGTGTCAAATCGTGGCTTGACACATTTATTCATCGAACTCTCGTCGTTGTCAATATGGGTTGATTTCGTCCATCTACGGTTTATGTGTATTCCGTAATATTATGGTGGTTTAGCCAACCCCTCTTGACAGAAATCAAAAAATATGGTTTAATCGAAGTCTCGAAACATGAACTCCAAAAAGTGAGGTAAGGAATCATGTCGCATGTCGTGAACGCGGCCACTCAGTACATCGACACCATCGCAATGCTTACCCAGCTCATGGTTCTGTTTATCGGGTATCCGATGCAGATCATGTCCTTGGTGAAGTCGCGAACGGCACAAGGAGCATTCCATCTTGACGTGGTCGTTGGCCACCTTTTCCCACGCGATCTGGTCCACGAGCGCTGGCATCCATGAGAACATGTTCCTCCTGGTGCCGAACGTCATCGGGCTCTTCTTCGCACTGATCGTGGTGGGGCTGATCTGCAAAAGACGCGCGTAAGGAATACGGCGCGTAACAAGAAGGGGGAAATCTGAAAAAACTTCACACCCGTGAAATACCGGGTGTGATTTTTTCTTTATTCAAAAACCGTCAGAAGACGGTTTGATGAGCTAGCCGGTTTTTTTCCGACTTGAACGGATCTTTATGATCGCCATGACGGACATGAAGACGCCGCATGCGCCTGCAAGCACCGAGGACCGGTCGATCTCAAACATGGATATCACCACCCATGCGATGTTTGCGATGAGAAATAGCAGCCATACCAACGGCGACCAAACCATGACCCTATTCTCCGGCTGTTTTTTCATGCTGAACCATGCGGTTGAGTACATGAAGATCAGTTGCGCGCACATGAACGCAGTCACGGCGATTTTTTTGAGTGGATCCATTGCGACCTCCTAATATGACGCGAGGGAAAGAACGCTGGGCATTTAAACACATTCGTGGCGCATGTTTCAAGGACGATATTTAGAGTACGTTCGCTATCAGATACGTCCGCAGGTATGGCAACGGCTATGTTCGCCGCAGTCTGGAGCGGTAGCGATCGATCACGGCAATTCCGTTGTTCATCTCGGCACCAAAGCCGCAGCCAGTCGCCGTAACCCCTCTTTGTTTCCCTGATACTTCAGGTACGCGGTAAGGCATTCGTCTTCGGACGCCCAGGCGAACTCCGTATGTTCGTCGGAGAGCGTGATGGATGTCTCCGGCGAGATCTCGATCCCGAATACATGCTCGTGCTGGTCTCGACCGTCGTCGAAGAAATCGAAGGAGTAACCGGTATCCACGATTCTTGGGGATTCGGTGATACCCAACTCCTCCTGAACTTCTCGAATCGCGGCTTCCTCGAAGGTTTCTTCTACCTTGACGTTGCCGGTCACGGGCTGCCAAAAGCCGCCTTTTTTCTCGTTGCGCTTGAGCATCAAGAACTGCACGTCGCCAGATGAAGAACGCCGAAATACGATGGCCTCTACTTGATTGTTAGTCTTCATAGGTCTCTCCGAGTCGGTGTTGATGAACTACTATTTGTCTGATATTTATTCACACCTTTTATTATCTCATCAACCAATCCGTCAGTTTCAAATGTTTTACTACGATACATGGAACGGCTTATTCGTTTTACTATTTTTTCTTGTTCAGGGTATCCCATTGATTTAAGTTTAAAATGGCCAACCCAAATTGGTGAATTTTGGATTATTGTATTGAAGATTTCCGATATTTGCCAAACTAAATAGTTATATTTTGGACGATTATATTTCGGATAGCGTTCGTAAAAATAATCGTAAAACATGAAATGCAACAGTTCGTGTGCAATTACGACCGAAACATATCTTGGGCTACGATGCCAAAAAGGAATTTGAAAGGTTTTATCTTCCAGGAATCTCGGATACATACCCCAGATAGTACCGAACGCTATGTATTTGCCGCGTGGCCATTTACGCCCATGAAAAAGCGAATCGACAAGCGAGAAGAATGTCGGTGCAATTTTAGTCCAGCGTTTTTCGTGTCCTTCCAATGCGCGATCCATTTTTGTTTGTTTCGTACGGTATGCTGTATCGATAAAATTTCGTAATGCTTGTAAATTATTTATTTTGTACCCTTTCTCGTTATCAAAATATTTTTTCAACCCCGGATATTTTGTAAATGCCGCCCAATTCAAATTTCTACCGTTGTCGTATACGGATTCTTTCGTAAAAGCCAGTATTGTTTCCAGATCTTTTTTCGCGTTTCTGCGAAAAGTAACGTTTGGGTGAGACATGGAAAGATTGGGGGAGATAAACACCTCTTATTACACACATTATTGCAAGGAGTGAGCTCTTTGTAGTACTTACCGGCGGATGCTTTAATCCTTTACTTATGCATAACGCAGCTAAAGTCTGGATGCGGGTATAGCGTTTGGATCTTGACAAGTACTCTAATTACAGTAAGCTTTTTTTGGCTGGTGACGTCAATATAGTATTACGTCGCGACGGCCACCGAACATTCCCCAGGGGGGTCTCATTATGAGGAAGAAATTCCGGATCCTCAACCGCGGCAATCGCGTCGTCATCACTCTCACCAAGGAGTCTCAAGGCGTCATGTACTATCGCGGCCAGTAGGCCGACTACTCCACGGAGGGCGCGTTCATTCGCGTCCTCCGTGCTCGCTATTTGCAAGGAGAAGAATCATGTCAATCAGTCTCCTGGAGTCGCCTTCGATAATACGACGCGGTGATGCGACTATAGTACTTTTTCCTTCTAGGCCATACTGGTTTTCGGCCACCGAAGAAATCGTGGATATCCTTGACGCTTTCACGTTAGGGGATGCGCCAGTAATCATCGCAGCCATAGCAGAACGACTTGCGATTTCACAGGAAGATGCCGAGATCGCATACCAGGAGACAGTGGATCTTTTGTATCCATCGGGAGTTCTTTTGGTCGACGGCCAGCGGGCGAACGTTGAAGATATATCGCCGGAATTCCAGGTCAATGACGTTGAGAATGTCTTGGTGATTGCGACTACACAGGGCTGCAACATGGCTTGTTCCATGTGCTATGCAAGGGCGAAGAAGGTTCTGAAAAATGAGATGACGACTGACGAGATAAAGTCCATCATCGATCAACTGGCGCGAATGCCATGGAACAACGAGGTGTCTCGCGTTGCGTTGACAGGGGGAGAGCTTTTCACACGAAAAGACGCGCTGGATCTTATCGACTATGTACATCAGTGCGGTTTCTACGCACAGGTCAACACCAATGCGACTCTGCTGACGTCAGAGCAGATCAAGAAGCTTGCCGCGTACCCTCGCTTAAAAATGTCCGTCTCACTCGATGGATGTTGCGCGGAAACGCACGAGGCGATTCGCGGGATTTATAATTTTGAAAAGACGATTCAGGCGATTAGCGCCCTTACGGCACGCGGAGTATCGGTGGCGATCAATATGTTCGTCCACGCAGGAAATCTCGATGAGATCGCCGGTACCATTCATCTAGCAGATGCGCTCGGCGTTTCCGGCTTCAATTGTCTGAATATGATGCACGTTGGACGAGGTAACAGCCGCCGTACGAAGCAAGAGCTCGCAGCCGTTCCATTGGCAGCGTTTTATCGAAAAGTGTTCGAGGTGATTCGTGGCAACGAGCGCTTTCAGCAGTTGATGATGCATTCAACCTTCGCAAATCAGCTTATGGGAATCGCTGGCGGTGTGAAGAGCACGACTTGTGGTATAGGCACCAACCGCGCATTGTACGTAAAAGCAGACGGCTCGCTCTATCCTTGTGCTGATACCGCCGTGCTGCAATTCCGCCTAGGAAACCTTCGTTCCGATTCTCTTGAGGAGATTTGGGAACGATCTTCACGCTTGAGTGAGTTGAGATCTCTCAATATAGACACGTTGAACACTCGATGCGCCTCCTGCGACGTTCGCTATCAATGTGCCGGAAATTGCCGTGGGGAGAACTTTCAGACGACAAAGGATTTGCGGAGCCCGCACTTCAAATGTGTCGAGATTCGCGATTCTATTCTGGAGCTGATGTGGATTCTGACCGAAGAGCCTGACCTCTTTCGGTGTAAGGTTGAGAGTCTGCATCAGAGCGTTGGCAGTCCGCACGCTACATCCGCATGAAATTACGCTGGCGTACGAGCGTAACGAACCGCCTGTGTCATTCTGATCAGGCGATTTTTTTTACAACTAAAATCAATCTTTGACTAGTAATGGTATATGGATGAAATTGATAGTCCCCAATTACCCGTTCGATTCGGAAGCCGGCTCGGTCCAGCCACATTCTCCACATCGGTAGGACTGGATATGGAATTATCAAGTTATGACGCGCGTCAATGAGTTCCAACCGTGTTGCATCGAAGGCAAGATCGGATTTTGTATTTATTGATAGGTGTCCAATGAGGCGGAAGATGTTGTCAGTGTCTAAAAGGAGACGTCCGCCAACCGCTAGATTGCGGCTGATTGATAGTAATGCTTTTTGGATGTCTATATTCGCGAGGTCAGAAAAGAACCAATACGCGCGATTGTATTTTTTCTTGAGGGCTAGTTTTGTTACGTTTGCTTTGTAGAGGATCGGTTTATACGCCACAGGCGCAGTGGTTAATTTTTTTGCTAAGGATAAAAGATGAACAGAGAAATCCACTCCGTCAACGGAATAACCTTTTTGTACTAGTTTTTGTATGTGTCGCCCCTGGCCGCAGGCAATATCTAAAATGTTTTGACTTTTTTTGAGCCCAAGCGCCCTCACTAAAAACACGACGTCTTTTTCTACGTCTGCCTCTTGTAAAAAACGAGCATGTTCGCGCAAGTAGGCGCCACGTTTTTCATAATAAAATTTTATTCCTTCTTTCTTGGATTGCATTCGCTCATCATATAGATAATTTCTAAATATTTCAATCACATATACCACCACGTCGACCGCATTTACTACATAGTATCTTTTTTTACGTCCATAATGAAAACCCCTCCACG
>JBBTQP010000019.1:5179-16243 GCA_038065635.1 Patescibacteria group bacterium
ACTTCATCGTTCGCCGTGTTAGGGTGGAAGTTGCAAATCCCGACAATCGGGACTCGAATATACCCACAATTTGCGCTATTGTCAATATCCGAAAGACGTGCTACTATCCGTCCATTGACTCGTTCCGGAATGGAGCGAGTTATTTATTAAAAAAGCTAAAGGGCTAATGGGCTGAAGGGCCGATGAGCCACACTCATCAGACCCCATAAGCCCCTCCGCCCTTCAGCCCCTAAGCTCTTAAGCCCTTCAGCCCCTAAGCCAACCTCCCCCTATGGCCTCCCCAATTTCCCAAGCGATGCGTCAGATATGCGATGAGAAAAACATCTCGTACGAGTCGGTTCTTGAAGCTGTCGAATCTTCGTTGGCCGCGGCTTTTCGAAAAGATTTCGGCGGAAAAAATCAAAATATCAAGGTTGAATTCGATCCGGAGCAGTACGACGGAGCAACGGCGGGCGTCCGTACTTTCGACGTGAAAGAAGTCGTGGAAAATATGGAACTGCCGGATGATTATTTTGAGCGCTTTGAGGCGGCTCATGGCGCAAAGCGTTTGGGTTTCGGGCCGAGACCATTTTCGGGAGCTCCGATGGAGGAGGCGCCGAAAGAGGAAGGTGAGGAGGAATTTTTGTTCAATCCGAAAACAATGATCATGTTGTCCGATGCGCGAGATTTGAAACCGGACGCCGCGGTTGGAGAAGAGATCCGAGTTGAAATGGCGATTCCTGCCGCGTTTGGCCGCATGGCCGCGCAGACCGCAAAACAGGTGATCATGCAGAAGTTGCGCGAGGCGGAACGCGACGTCATCTACCAGGATTTCAAAGGACGCGAAGGCGAGCTTATGAACGTGACGGTTCAGCGCAGAGAAGGTCGCGTCGTACTAATCGACCTTGGTCGCGCAACTGGTGTTCTTCTTCCTGAAGATCAGATTGAAACCGAACGTTATTTTCCAGGTACGCGGCTCAAGGCGTTGCTCCGCGAAGTGTCCATGACCACAAAAGGTCCGGAGATAAGATTGTCACGTTCGAGCAATGGCGTGGTGGCGGCATTGTTCGCGCAGGAGATTCCGGAGATTTTGAACGGCGTGGTTGAGATTAAAAACATTTCTCGCGAACCCGGTTCACGCACGAAAGTCGCTGTTACGACGAACGACGATGCTATCGATCCGATCGGTTCGTGCATCGGACAACGCGGCACTCGCATACAAACAATAATCCGCGAATTGAACGGGGAAAAAATCGACGTGGTATTATGGTCTGACGACGTGTCCGAATATATCAAGAATTCGCTAAGTCCGGCGAAGATCCAAAGCGTCGAGTTACGACAAAGCGATCATCTCGCAATGGTGAAAGTCCATCCGGATCAATTATCGCTCGCCATCGGAAAAGGCGGGCAGAACGTTCGACTCGCCGCGAAGTTGACCGGTTGGAAAATCACGATCGCGGAAGAAGGCGGGATTGTCGTAGCCGATTCGGACGTAGGGGAGTTTGAAAAAGAGAAAAAGGAAACAGAAAGCGAGGAGGTTGCGGTGACGGCGGAAGCATCAGGAGATAAACCGGAAACCGTTGCCGAAGCGGATGCGAAAGACACGACCGCTGTTGCAAACGGTGAACCGTTAGAAGGTCCGAAGACTGACGAATAAAAACAAACTATGTCATCGTTTTTCACAACCATACTCATACAACCGATTCTCAACCTTCTCGTTTGGCTTTACAACGTCATTCCTGGAAATGATCTCGGTATAGCGATAATTATTTTGACCGTCATAGTCAAAGCGATTTTGTATCCGTTTACAAAAGCGCAGATCAAACAACAGCGCGCGCTTCAGGATTTACAGCCGAAAATCGAAGAGGTTCGGAAACGCTTGAAAGACGATAAAGAGGCGCAGGCAAAAGAGCTCATGGAGCTTTATAAAAAGGAAAAAGTGAATCCCGCTTCTTCTTGTTTGCCGCTTTTAATCCAGCTTCCGATTTTTATCGGATTGTATCGTGCATTGGCTGACGGTCTGAGTTCAAAGGGTTTTAATTTGCTATATCCGTTCGTAGCCAATCCAGGAACCATACAAACCATGATGTTCGGCGTCATAGATCTTTCCAAGCCGAACTATATGTTAGCTGTTTTGTCCGGCGGAGTTCAGTTTTGGCAGTCGTGGCAAATACTTCGTAAGCCGAGTCCGGCAACTCCTCCGCCGACTGAAGTCAGCGCGGACCCGGGCGCAAAAGATGAAGGCATGGCTGCAAGCATGAACAAGCAAATGATGTACGTCATGCCGCTAGTAACCGTGTTTATCGGAATCTCGCTCCCCGGCGGACTTACGCTTTACTGGCTAGTTATGAGCTTGCTTACAGTTGCGCAACAATCGTTGTTTTTGAGAAAACCGCAATCAACGAAAACTGAAATCATAACCCCCTCTAACTCCCCCTTATCTTAAGTGGGAGGATATAAATGTCCTCCTCTTAGAGTAAGAGGAGGTTGGAGGAGTTACTCCCCGCATTTGTTTCTTTATGAACGAAGAAATCCGCGCGATGTTGTTGCGAACCCTTGCCTTTCACGCAACATGGGGTCATGCGCCTACGCGTGCGGAGCTTATCGCGACCGCGGAAGGGTCCGGTGGCGTCTCTCATGCGGACGTTGTTCGTGCTTTGTATGAATTGATCGCTTGCGGAGAGGTTCGAGAGTCACTCGGTATGCTCGCGTTTCCAGATCGGCAGGATGTGATAGATGAGATTCGCGCTTGCGAGGCATGGCGAGAACGGAAAATTCGCGTGGCTCGCGGTGTTGCGTCTCGTTTGGCGAGAATTTCCGGCGTAAGATTCGTTGCGTTATGCAACACCACGGCGCTAGGGTCTGCGAATGATAAAAGCGACGTCGATTTTTTCGTTGTGTGTCGCAAAGGCACTTTGTTTACAACGCGAGGGTTGGCGGCTTTGCCGTATAAGTTGTCACGACGTAGGCCTGGCGAAGGGGAGAGGGACGCGGTATGCCTTTCCTATTTCGTGACAGACGACGGACTCGATCTTTCGTCGCACATGTTAACGCCAGACGATCCGTATTTTCGATATTGGTTTCTTTCTCTGTTACCGTTATACGACGATGGAGTATCGGAGGAACTTTGGTTGGCGAATAGCGCAATAACATCCAGTCATCCTTTTGCCCAAAAGTGGATAGCGCCGCCGGATTTGGAAATTAAAAACGGCCATCGCATATCTCCAGCTGTTCTCCGTCTCATCGAGCCGGTAGCGAAATATCTTCAGATGCGAACGTTTCCGTCTTCCATACGATCGCTCATGAACCGCGATACGAGAGTCATGGTTACGGATAAAGCGTTAAAGTTTCACGTTGAAGACGGTAGGGAGGAGATTCGCGCGAAATATGAAGCGATTTGTAAAGACAAAAGAATTTTTTTAGTCCCTTGTCATTCCCGTGAAGACGGGAATCCAGAATTAAGAGGAGAGACTAACCCCACATCCTGGATCCCCGCATCCGCGAGAATGACAAATGCACTCACTAGGACACTTTTTTCGATCTTTTGGCGTCTCGCCATTCTCTCTCTTCCTTGGCAAACGCGTTGGTTTGCCGACGCGTCTCTTGCCGGATGGCCTTGGGAACAGGGACGTCTTTCGTTTTATGTTTCGTGGATTATTATTGTAGCGGCAACGATTTTTGGATTCCGCTCAATCCCATTCGATCCCTCTCCAAAACCCGTTTCACAAAATCCATCTCAGCCAGCGCCAACAAAAATGGTTCGGACGGTCCACTTTCGTTGGTTTTTATTTTTGGTGTTTTTTGCTGGAAGTGTGTTTTTTTCCGGTGGCGCGCGAGACGTGTTCCGCGCGATTGGTCAGTGGTGGTCACAGGTTTTTTTGCTTGGACTGTTTGTCGTAGCATTGCGACGAGCGGCCGTCTCTCAAAGAAAAATTGCAGCTTGGTTTGTGATCTCGCTTCTTCCGCATATCGCGCTCGGAGTTTGGCAATACGCCACGCAAAAAGTTTTCGGATCTTCGTTGCTCGGAATTGCGGCGCAAGATCCGATCAACCTCGGAGTTTCGGTCGTCGAGCACGGCGTCTACCGGCTTCTTCGCATCTACGGTGGATTCCCTCACCCGAATATTTTTGGCGGATGGTTGGCGGTTGGATTGATTTTAGCGATTTGGCTCGCGTCCACGTCCGAGACAAAATATCGGGCACTATCGTGGTCTATCGTCTCCGCGTTTTGTTCCATGGCGCTGATACTAACTTACGCGCGCGGCGCATGGATCGCGGCTATCGTGGGGATTGTTTTATTAATCTCCCTCCTTACGAAGGAGGGGTTAGGGGAGGTTAGGGGGAGGAACGGTCAGTTCCTTTTCGTCGCGCTTCTTTGTTCCTTCGTCGCGTCAGTAATCGTGGCTATTCCAAACGCTGACCATATCAGGTCGCGCTTAGTCGCATCCGACCGGCTTGAACAGAAATCACTCGTCACGCGAGCCGGAAGTTTGCGTGAAGGATGGGAAATGTTTTTGCGGCAGCCGTTTTTCGGAACCGGTCCGAACGCGGAACTTTTTCTTCTATCAACTCGATTGCCAAAGGGGACTACGGTTGAGCCGCTAGAACCGCCGCACAATGTTTTTCTTTTGACACTGGTGAATTTCGGGATCGTGGGAATGATTTTGCTGTTCATGATTTTGCTTCCATATCTTTTGAAACAACTAGCTGGGCGATCGCAAGGATCCGCCCCTACGGACTGTTCGCATGGCGAACACATCGGTCCGCCCCTACGTGGGGAGGGCGGGACAAGCCCGCCCCTACAGACTACGCGCTACGCGCTACTTGCTTGCCTTGTGATTCTCGCTATTTTCGACCATTATCTTCTTTCTACTTGGTCGGGTCAGGCGCTTGTTGCTGTCGTATTTACATATCTGGCACCTCTTGACGCGTAACGATTTCTTTGGCAATGTTGCAACGCATCAGCGTTAGCAGTCTTTAATTAACATTGCTAATTCGCTGTTTTAATCATTAAACGAATCGTTTATGACGCTACGTCCATTGGGCGATAGGGTTATCGTGAAACCTGCCGCCAAAGAAGAAATGACAAAGGCCGGAATTATTCTCCCAGATACAGTAGACAAGGAGCGTCCGGAGCAAGGCGAGATAATCGCAGTAGGTCCGGGTCGACTTCTTGATAGCGGCAACCGCGCGACAATGTCTGTCAAAGTCGGTGACAAGATTGTATTTAAGAAATATTCGCCTGATGAAGTGAAGATCGGTAACGAGGAATATCTCGTAATCTCCGAATCCGACGTCATGGCGGTTATCGACTAAATCAGAGAAGTAGGGAAGTAGAGGAGTAGAGAAATAGCTACTCCACTACTCACTACTCCACTACTCACTATTACACTATGGCCAAGCAAATCATCTTTAACGAAGAAGCGCGACATGCGCTGAAGCGCGGCGTGGATCAGCTTGCGAACGCGGTTCGCGTTACGCTCGGTCCGAAGGGCCGCAACGTCGTGATCGATAAAGGATACGGCGCACCGACTATCACGAAAGACGGCGTTACGGTCGCGAAAGAAATCGATTTGGAAAATAAGTTCGAGAATATCGGCGCAGATCTCGTGAAGGAGGTTGCGTCGAAAACCAACGACGTCGCCGGAGACGGAACCACGACCGCGACGGTTTTGGCGCAAGCCATGATCGCGGAAGGAATCAAGAACATTACGGCTGGCGCAAATCCTCTCGCGGTTAAGCGCGGAATGGAGAAGGGTCTTGAAGCGCTCGTTAAGGAGCTCAAGGAAAAAATTTCCAAGCCGGTTACAGAAAACGAGATCGAACAGGTAGCGTCCATTTCCGCAAACGACGCTGAAATCGGAAAGACCATCGCCAGCGCAATGAAACAGATGGGTAAGGACGGCGTTATTACTGTTGAAGAATCGCAAACGTTCGGCGTTGAGACGGATGTAGTTCAAGGTATGCGAATCGATAAGGGATATTCTTCGCCATACATGGTGACGAATTCCGAGCGCATGGAAGCCGAATTTACGGACGCGTACATCCTAGTAACTGACAAGAAAATTTCATCCATACAGGACATTCTTCCGATGTTGGAAAAAGTCGTTCAGAGTGGAAAGAAAGAAATCGTGATCGTTGCCGACGATCTTGAAGGCGAGGCACTTACGACTCTCGTCGTTAACAAATTGCGCGGTACGTTCAACGCGTTGGCAGTGAAAGCCCCGGGATTCGGCGATCGCCGCAAGGAGATGTTGCAGGATATCGCGGTTGTGACAGGCGCGACGCTCATCAGCGACGACGTTGGGCGCAAGCTCGATTCAGTGGAGCTGACCGATCTCGGTTCCGCGCATAAAGTCGTAGCTACGAAAGATCACACCACGTTCGTTAGCGGAGTTGGAGACAAGGCCGTGATCGAAGCGCGCGTTTTGCAGATTCGCAAACAGCTTGAAACCACGGATTCGGAATTTGACCGCGAGAAACTTCAGGAACGTCTCGCGAAACTCGCGGGTGGAGTTGGAGTCATCAAAGTTGGCGCCGCGACCGAGGTTGAAATGAAGGAAAAGAAACATCGCATCGAGGACGCGGTCGCCGCGACCAAAGCCGCGGTGGAAGAGGGAATCGTGCCGGGAGGCGGCGTTGCATTGCTTCGCGCCATGGCTTGCTTGGACGCGTTGAGCGTCGATGGAGAAGAATTGGTTGGAATAAAGATTTTGAAGAAAGCGCTTGAAGAGCCGATTCGCGCAATCGCTGAGAACGCGGGCAAGGACGGTTCAGTAGTCGTCGAAGAAGTGAAAAAGATGAAGGGCGGAGAAGGATATAACGCGCTTCTGAACAAGTATGAGGATTTGGTCGCCGCGGGAATCGTTGACCCCACAAAGGTCACGCGCTCCGCTTTGCAGAACGCGGTTTCGATCGCGGCAATGTTCCTCACCACGGAGTGCGTCATCACTGATCTTCCAAAGAAAGAAGAATCTGCCGGCGATCACGGCCACGGCGGAGGAATGGGAATGGGGTATTAAAAAGTTGTTGAATTCTATTAATCAAATGCACCCGATGTTGCGGGTGCATTTGATTTGTTGGTATGCTGAATGCATATGCCAGAAACATTTCCAAAAACAGAACAAGGACCAACCCCTTCATCAATCGGTATGGCTGATACGACAATCCAGGAATCCGTGCTGCGACGGATTGATACTGAACCGGCTCCAACGAGCGCAGAAGAAATCGGGCTGGCTCGCACACAACGCGAACCCATACCGGAAACTGAAAAGTCGCCAGGTGTATCGATCGATGAATCACAAGAAGAAATCTATTCCAGTCCGCTATTGGTTCCTGTGGAATCAGGCGTTAGAAGCAAGCAAGCGGAAGAAGTGTTTTCTATGCGTGTCAAAGGAGGCGAACCAACCCCAGGCGATTTGAGTAAGCCGCCGTTTACTCGATCTATTGATGAGATATCCGAAGAAGAAAAGGCGGCTTGAGAGAGTGCGATTAGTATGACTAATGAAGTGCTACAACGGATCGAGTTTCTTCAATCCCGTATTACTGAT
This sequence comes from Patescibacteria group bacterium, assembly GCA_038065635.1. Lineage (GTDB taxonomy): Bacteria > Patescibacteriota > Patescibacteriia > 2-12-FULL-60-25 > 2-12-FULL-60-25 > JAHJFW01. The sequence continues at coordinate 12,709 of JBBTQP010000019.1, forward strand.
GCGTGGCGGGTTTTATCTTTGGACGCGCGACAAGGTGAGATCAAGGCGCTTGAGGCCGAGATGGCGGCGCCGGATTTTTGGACGGATCAGGAGCGCGCGAAACGCGAATCGCAGAAAATGTCCGAGCTTAAGAAAGAGGTTGATGCATGGACGGCGCTGAAGAAAGACGCGGAAGATTTGCTTGAGCTCGCGAATATTGCGGAAGGGGAGAAGGATGAGGGCGATGCCGTATCGCAGCTTGCTGTTTTGGAAAAACGCTACTTGGATTTGGAATTTATCATGATGTTTTCCGGAAAGTACGACGCGTCCAACGCTGTTGTTTCGATCCATGCAGGAGCCGGAGGGACGGACGCGCAGGATTGGGCCGAAATGTTGCTTCGCATGTTCATCCGTTATGCGGAGAAAAAAAGATGGAAGACGCGCTTGGTGGATGAGAGTCGAGGTGGCGAGGCGGGAATAAAGTCCGCGACGTTTTTTGCTGAAGGTCGTTACGCGTACGGCCACTTGAAAGGCGAGGCAGGAGTGCATCGTCTAGTTCGCCAATCTCCTTTTAATGCTGATGCACTCCGGCAGACTTCTTTTGCGTTAGTAGAAGTAGTTCCGGAGATCGATGAGAGCGTGGAGATCGAGATAAGGCCGGAAGATTTGCGCGTGGACACTTTTATGTCCGGAGGAAAAGGCGGGCAATCCGTGAACACCACCTACTCGGCTGTACGTATCGTCCACATTCCTACGAAGATTACGGTTTCATGTCAGAACGAACGCTCGCAGACGCAGAATAAGGAGACGGCAATGAAGATTTTGAAAGGAAAATTGGTTGCGCTCAAAGAGGAAGAACTTCGAAAAGAAAAAGAAAAGTTGCGAGGAGAGTTCCACAGCGCGGAATGGGGGAACCAGATTCGATCTTACGTTTTGCATCCGTATAAGATGGTGAAAGATCATCGCACGGAGGTCGAGACATCCGATCCGGAGTCGGTATTGAACGGTGATTTGGATTCGTTCGTCGAAGGATATCTTCGTATGGAAGCGGGCAAGACTGATGTGAAGGCGGAATTGAACAAGGATTAATTTTTTTCGATGATCGTGTTACGCGTCACAAAACGGAATATCAAAATCGCGATCGCCGCCGCAGTAAAAGTTTTGAAACGCGGCGGCGTTATAGCGTATCCGACCGAGACGACGTACGGGCTCGGGTGCGACCCGAGAAACGCGAAAGCCGTGCGACGTATTTACGCGATAAAGGGAAGAGAAAAAAAGAAGCCGCTTCTTCTGGTTGCGTCTTCCACCGCGCAGGTGAAAAAAGTCGCGAAGCTCGTAGGAGCGAATCTCGAATTCGCCAAGCGTTTTTGGCCGGGACCACTCACGCTCGTGTTACCGGCTAGAAATGGAAAGAAGGAAATCGCCGCTCGTGTCTCGTCGTCAAAGTTCGTGCAATCGTTGACTGAAGCTTATGGATTCCCGATCATTTCCACGTCAGCTAATAAGTCAGGAAAAAAGGAATGTCGATCAGGACGAGCGATTGCATCCACTTTTCAAAATCAAAAAAATAGACCGGATTTTGTGATTGACGTTGGAAGTTTGCCAAAGAGAAAAGTGTCGACCGTTGCGAGGGTTGGGGAGGATGGGAGGGTTGAGGTGTTGCGTCATGGTGCAGTAAGGATATGACACCAACTGAAATTAAAGCGGTCTTATCACAACTTGGCGGTTACGCTAACAAGCGGCTTGGTCAGCATTTTTTGATTGATAATAATGTTTTGAAAACGATCGTTGATACGGCGGATATCAAATCTGGCGATCGCGTGTTGGAGGTTGGCCCGGGGCTTGGGGTTTTGACGCGGGAGCTACTTGATCGTGGTGCGGAGGTCGTGGCGATTGAAAAAGATCATAGATTCGTCGACTATCTCAACCTTTCTCTAATTCGCGCGAATAAGAGAATGGTACAAGGGGATGCGGCGACAATGCATTGGCACGACCTCGTAGAAGAAGCTCCGTGGAAATTTGTCTCGAATCTTCCATATTCGATTACATCACTGGCGTTGCGAAAAGCGTTGTGGGCTCCGCGGCCGCCGGACAAGGTTGTTGTATTGGTTCAGCGAGAAGTCGCTGAAAGAGCGATTGATGTGAGTCGAAAGTCTGTAAAGTCCATAAAGTCTGTAAAGTCGGGGAAGACATCCCTCCTATCCCTCATGGTCGCTCTATCCTCTTCATCTGCGCGGATTGTGAAACGCGTGGCGTGCGGTGCGTTTTTTCCGGCGCCGAAAGTGGAGTCGGCGATTCTTGAGATTATCCCTATGACTTGGCAGGAACGGGAAAAGCGATGGGGGATTAATCCTGAAAAGATCATGGAGGTCGCGAAAAAAGGATTCGCTCATCCGAGGAAATTGCTTCGTTCCAATTTAGGGCTACTCGCTACTCACTACTCGCTACTCACTTCCCCTCTGGCTCGTGCAGAGGATTTGTCGCCTGATGATTGGGCGCGGTTGGCGAAAACAATCGTATAAAAAGAAAGATGCCGGACTGGGGAGTGAACCCTATGTCCGGCATCTTGCCATGGAAGTTACCCCCTCCATAGCTAGGGGTGCGCGCGTTCTAGGCCGCGCGCTGCTGTGCCTTTGCCGCCGTCTTGGCCGCCTTGCGCTCCTCGGCCTTGGCCTTGCCGCGAGCCGCCTTGGCCTCTGCCTTGGCCGCTTCCGCCGCCTGCTCGGCCACGGTCTTGGCCGCCTCATCCGCGGCGATGAGCGCTTCGATCTCGCGCTCCTCGGCCGCGCGCTTGGCTGCCTCCTCCGCGAGGAGCTTCTCGAACTCCTCCTCCTCGGTCAGCTGGGGCGGTGGCTCGGCCGGCACGATCATCGACTCCATGGGCGGAGTCGGGGCCGTGAGCTTCGCCTTCCGCTCCGCCTTGCCCTTCTTGGGCGGGCGCTTCTTCGCGGTCGGCTCGGACGGCTTCTCGTCGCCCTTCGGGAGGAGGCGAGCCGCGAGGTAGCCGAGGATCGCGTCCTGCGACTTCAGGGGCTTGAACTTGCGCTGGATCTCCGCCAGCTTCTTGTCCGCCTCGGCCCGCGCCTCCGCCTCGGAGGGGATGTCGAGGTTGAGGCGGTACGCCTCGCGGAGGTGCTCGTGGATGACGCGCTCGAGCATGTCGAGCGTGGGGCCGCTCTCGTTGTCGCGGTACATGAGCCGCGCCACGAACTCCGCGGCGCTGACCATGGCCCGTCCCTCGAATCGAGTCGCGTTGACGCGTAGGACAGACTGCTTCTCCAGCAACGCCATGACCTGGCGCTTGGTCGTGAGCGGGGCGGGCTCCGGCTTGTCGGCGGGCTCCTTCGCGAGGATCGCCTCCGCGAGCTCGCGCTTGTCGGCGGCCTCGCGCATGGCGTCTTCCTGCGCGTTGAGGATGTCGAATTCCTCTTCCACCTGCTCGAGCCAGGCGTCGGTCCACTCCTTCGCCGCGAGCTCCATTTCGTACTCGAGCATTGCGGTCATCGGCGACACGGACACGAGACGGGTCGACTGATTGCTGTTCATCTCTTCCTCC
>JBBTQP010000020.1:0-27966 GCA_038065635.1 Patescibacteria group bacterium
GAAGCAACCGTATGAAAAAAAATACTTGACTTTTCTACATAGCGGATCTCCCCTCACTCTAGTCAATAAAACACCCTGTGGATAACAAAAACTCCCGTGAGGGAGTTTTTGTTCGTTCGTGTGATTACCAGCGTCCGCCACCACCTTGGCCGCCGTATCCGCCACCATTCACGCCGCCGAAACTGATGAAGATTTGAAGCTATATATTGGCATGTGGATAAGGTACCAGGTACGTACCTGGTACCGTGGTAGGATGGGGGTATGAAAAAGCGGTGGAGGGTTTTGGATTCGGAGAAGAAGATAGATGTGTCGGAGTTTCCGGATTTGCATGAAGTGGCGGCGGTTCTTTTTGCTAATCGAAAAATATCTGAAGCGAAAGAGGCGAGGGCGTTTTTGAAACCGGATTGGGATTGCGGGATTCACGATCCTTTTTTGTTTTCGGGAATGCGAGATGCTGTCGCTCGAACTCTCACCGCCCTCGAATCCGGCGAACGCATCACCATCCACGGCGATTATGACGCAGACGGCGTAACTGGATCGACAGTCGTAATCACGACTTTGAGGGAGATAGAAAAACTCGTATGGGCGCGGTTGCCGCGTACAGGGCGGGAGAACCCCGCCCCTACACAGATTGACTTCTACATACCGCATCGCGACAAGGAGGGTTACGGTCTTCGTCTTGAAACTGTTCAGCTTCTCAAAGATCGCGGGACGTCCCTTCTGATCACGGTTGATTGTGGAATCGCGAACGTGGAAGAGATTGCAGCTGCACGCGAAGCCGGAATGGACGTGATAGTGCTCGATCACCATCGGTTCGGGGATGAGCTGCCGAACGCCATAAACATTCATCCGGGACTTCCGAACGAATCTTATCCCTTCAAACATCTCGCGGCCGTCGGCGTCGCCTGGAAGTTTTGTTCCGCATTAATTACCGAATCTCGTTCGCGTGGGTTTGCGATCCCTGAAGGTTGGGAAAAGTGGTTACTCGATCTCGTATCCATCGCCACGGTTACGGACATGGTGCCTCTAACTGGAGAAAATCGCGTATTGCTCACATACGGTCTCAAAGTTCTAAACAAGACGCGACGGATCGGATTGCAGCAACTTATCGAAATATCAGGACGAAAGCTCGGAGAAATCACTGCGCGCGACGTTGGATTTTCGCTTGGTCCTAGAATCAACGCCGCGGGGCGAATGGATCATGCGGAGCTCGCGCTGCAGCTCATGATGTCGGAATCATTCGATGAAGCGGAGGAGTTGTCGGAAAAACTCGAATTGCATAATCGCGAACGGCAGCGCGTCGTAGAAGAAATGTTTATTGTCGCAGAATCTCGTAAAATCGACGGCGCCATCTCCGTTTTATGGGATTCGTCGTGGTCTCCGTCGCTTGTCGGATTGGTCGCAGGGAGATTTCTTGAGCGCACCGGAAAACCGTGCGTCGCCATTGGAAAATACGGCGATGCATGGATCGGTTCCGGGCGTTCAGTCGCTTCGTATGATATTACAGAAGCCGTGCGCCGCGCCGGAGAAGGACTCCTGACGCGAGTAGGAGGTCACATTCAAGCGTGCGGTTTTTCGTTCGTTGACGATTCGTTCGCGCCGCTTTTAGCAGAGAGACTTCGAGTTGATGCGGATGAACGTTTGTCGTCCGAAAATCTTTTGCCGGAACTTTTGATAGACTCCGAACTTTTGTTTTCTGATTTGTCTTTTCAATTGATTGAGACAGTCAATTGTTTTCAACCGTTTGGAATAGGAAATCCTGAGCCGCTATTTTTAACGCGAAGACTCTCCGTTTTCGACGTATCCACGGTAGGTAACGGAGGAAAGCATCTCCGCTTGACGCTAAAAAGTCCGGAAGGTTTTTTCCAGAAATTCATCGGCTTCGGCATGGGCGACCGTCGCGTTGAACTGGAAAAAGGAGTCTTGATCGACGTGGTGTATAATATCGGTGCGAACGAATGGAATGGACGCAAAGAAATCCAGTGCAAGCTGGTTGATTTTCAATGAAGAAAAATCAAAAACTACACGTGCGTGAGACGCTGGTGATCTATGGTCGCCATGTTTTGAAATATCGGACGTCCGCTATCGTTCTTATCTTGGTGATTTTGGGAGCGGCCGGAGCCAGCATGATCCCTCCGCTCGTCGTACAGCGCATGATAGACGAGTTTGCGAAAATAGACGGTGTTAATTCTGGTTTTTGGTTTGCATTTAAGCGTATCTTGGAACTACTGGGTTATTGGATAATCGCGTGGACTTTGTGGCGTATTTCAGGATTTTTGGCGACAGGAATCCAACCGCGCATCAGAACGGATTTGGAACGTACGGCATTAGATGCTCTTCAGCGGCAGTCGCATAGATTTTTTACGGATGAGTTTACCGGCGCCCTTGTGCGTCGAGTGCGCGGTTTTGCGAATGCTTACATCGATATTGCAGAAAGCATATTGTGGAGGTTCGTGCCCCTTGTCGTTGAATTGTCATTTATTTTTGTTATATTCGTCAGGTTGCATATTTTGTTTTTACCGGCGCTTATTATCTGGTTTGCGCTCATGGTGGCCAAAAGCATATTTTTTGCCCGACGGAGATCGGTTTTGGATTTGGAGCGTGCCGCTAAAGATTCCAAAGTTACCGGAGTTTTGTCGGATGTAATCACGAACAACTTGAACGTAAAACTTTTTACGGCGACGCAACATGAAAGAGAGAACTTTTTCAACGTTACCGAAGAACGGCAAGTGGTTGCGTTACAGACGTGGCGTTTCGGTGAACGCGTGCTCGTTCTTCAGAATATAATTTCTGCCGCGTTTATGCTGACAATGCTGGGGATTCTGGCGTGGCTTTGGTCGCGGAATGTTGTTGGGCTAGGAATTTTTGCCGCGGCAGTTTTATATTTTAATCGTTTGAATCGCAGCATGGATGATGTGGGTAACGCCATGAGGCGCATCTACGAGGCGCTTGCCGAGGCCGCAGAAATGACAGAGATTATTCTTTTGCGTCCTGAGGTACAGAATAAGCGCGGTGCTAAGGAGCTGCGGATTTCCAAGGCCAAGATCGAATTTCAAAACGTCTCATTTATTTATAGCGATGGTCGAGAGGCGTTGGACTCATTCGATCTCGTTATAAATTCCAAGGAAAAGGTGGCGCTTGTCGGCCCTTCAGGCGCGGGGTAGTCAACGGTCACAAAACTTCTATTGAGGTTTTATGATGTGACTTCAGGAACCATCAGCATTGACGGTCAGCGCGTTCATGAAGTGACGCAAGACAGTCTTCACAGGACGATCTCTTTTGTACCGCAGGAACCGTTGCTGTTTCATCGGTCTCTTAGAGATAACATCGGGTACGGCTGCCAGAACGCGACAGAGGAGGAAATTATTACCGCCGCAAAAAAATCGTATTGCCATGAATTTATTAGCGAACTATCGAACGGATATGACACGCTCGTCGGCGAACGCGGAATAAAACTTTCCGGAGGCGAACGTCAGCGAGTCGCGATCGCTCGTGCAATTTTGAAAGACGCTCCGATTTTGGTTCTCGATGAAGCAACGTCATCTCTCGACTCCGAATCCGAGTCGTTGATTCAGGATGCGCTGAGAGTTCTCATGAAAGACAAAACCGTAATCGTTATCGCGCATCGTCTCTCGACTATAATCCAGATGGATCGCATCATCGTTATGGAAAAAGGAAAGGTTGTGGATATGGGAACGCACGAGGAGTTGATGAAGAAGGTTGGTATTTATCAAAAATTATGGAATATACAAGCGGGAGGATTCCGCACCTCGATCGTTTGACCTCAATGCTCGTTACGTCTATTATCTGAAAATATGACATTCGATCGCATGAACAGAATCCGCAAATTATGCACGGCAAACCGGTGATTAAAGGCACGAGAATTCCGGTTTCTTTGATATTGAATCTATTGGCCCATGGACAAACAATAGAACAGGCGATAGATAACTATCCCCAGTTAACGCAAGAAGACATCTTCGCGGCGATTGAATACGCTTCGAAGATAACGAATTTTGAAGAGAAAATAATCGTGTAAGGTTCAAGTGACTTTTGATTTAGATTTTTGTAATCCTTACTTTATCAACATGAAATTGAGGTCGATCATTCTGCGAATTAGTAACCAAACTCCAATATCAGTAAATAATGCTTTGCAGCGACTTGATAAAGCGATTGACCGAATGGACGTGCTACCGGGTACGCTTTTCATCGTTGACGATGCAACTATCAGAATTAGAACGAGTCATTCTTGAAATATGTTGAAATTAGTTATACACACAGACGGAGGTGCGAGGGGGAATCCGGGTCCTGCCGGGATTGGTGTTTCGATTCAGGATGCGGAATCGAAAGAGGTTCTCGAAGAGCACGCGAAGTTTTTGGGAAAGACTACGAACAACCAGGCGGAATATCAGGCGGTTATTTTGGGATTGCAGCGGGCGAAGAAGCTCGGTGCTTCAGAAGTCGATATTGTTACGGATAGCGAATTGCTAGTTAAACAGGCGAACGGGGAGTATCGAGTGAAAAATCCGGATCTCGCGATACGCTATTTGGAAATGAAAAATCTTTGCACGCATTTCGATCGCGTGCGTTTTAGACACATTCGTCGTGAGATGAATAAGAGAGCTGATTATTTGTCCAACGTGGCGATGGATGGGGGGATGAAAAGTCCATCAAGTCTATAAAGTCTGTAAAGTCCATAAAGTCATTGAAGTCATTGAAGTCATTGAACCCTTCAAAGACTTTCGACTTTACGGACTTTATGGACTTTCGACTTTACGTCCTCATTCCATGTTATACTTCCTCCAATGATACGGAGGAAACGTCCCCCTAGGTATGACGTGCCTAGGCGTGCAAAAATCACGCCGCATTATTGTTTTTATTTTGCATGGCATCACATGGCTCTGACTTTCTTATTTTGTGCCATTGGAGGGATTGCAATCGGATACTTTTTCGTGCCGGTTTTTCGTCCAAATCCCGTTTCTGCGGCATCAGCTACATTAAACAGCAATGTTCGCGGATGGGCTTGGGCGGATACGATCGGGTGGATTTCTCTCAGCGATCAGAATACAGGATCAGGCGTGGGAACGTACGGAGTAAATCTTGATTTTTCCAGTGGGGAGTTGACCGGATTCGGTTTGTCGGAAAAAGCCGGATGGATTTGCTTCGGAAGTTCTTGCAGCGTATCGGAGTGCGGCGGATCCGTTCCGGCATCAAACCGGCCGTACGACGTTCCGTATGCCGCAGTTGTTCCTTCACCGTATGCGACAGGTTCGCTCGCTCGTAACGTTCACGGGTGGGCTAAGGTTTGCGAGCAGGGAGACTCCGGATGGATTTCATTAAATTGCAGCGACCCGCTTCCATCGGTTTGCGGAGCGTATCCGTATCGAGTTCCGTTCGATATGTCAACGCGACAATTTACGGACACACCCGCGCCGGGTTCGCCGAATAACGGAACATCGTTCGCTTGGAACGGAGACAGCGACGGATCGGGTATCGGATATGTGGATTTTCACCTCGCGTACGTTCAAGCCGCCGGCGAATCGTTGCCATCGGCAAAAAACGGTTTTTGATTTACAATACAGACAATATCAACATTATGGGATTGTTTTCAAAAGCCGCATCCAAACAGAGTTATCTCGGGATAGATCTCGGATATTCCGGCATCAAACTTGTCGAGCTTTTAAATGAAAAAGGCCGCGCACGCCTTGTGACTTATGCTTTTGTCGACGGCAACATGCAGTCGAATGACAAACCGCTTATCGAAGATACGGATCGTACCGCGGCGTTGTTGAAGAAAATGGTAGCGAAAGCGAGATGCACGACAAAGCGCACCGTGGCGGCTCTTCCCGTCTCGTCTGTCTTTTCTTCGATTATAAGCGTACCGGCCGCGAACGAGAAAGAATTGAAAGAGGCGATTCAGTGGCAGGCGAAGAAACTCATTCCGGTTCCTCTCGAAGATATCACGCTGGACTCAAAGACGATCGACACGTCCGATGCGCCTGGAGGGAAAAAGATTACGCGGGTTTTGATTACTGGCGCTCCAAAGCCGCTAGTGAATAAATATATAGAGATTTTTAAGAAGGCGGGACTCGATCTTATCTCTCTCGAAACAGAGGCGTTCGCGCAAATACGCTCTCTCGTAGGGAAAGATCGATCAAGCATAATGGTGATAGATATCGGATCACAGCGCACGAACATTTCTGTAGTTGAAAAAGGCGTTCCATTTCTCAATCGATCAATCGCGACTGGAGGAATCGCAATCTCACAAACAATCGCAAAAACTCTAGGTATCACATTCGATCAAGCGAACACCATGAAACGCGATATTCGATCCATGCAGGGTTTTACGCCGACCGGGGATCTTTCTTCTATTCTTCAGACGTTGTTAAAACCAATTCTTGACGAGATTCGCTACTCATTCAATTTGTATCAGGGTCAAAGCGAGGGAGGACAGACGAAACGTATCGATAAAATAATTTTGACTGGGGGTTCTTCGCTACTGCCGCGTTTGCCTGAATTTTTGACACAACTTCTTAACGTGAACGCGTATCTCGGAGATCCGTGGGCGCGCGTTGTGTATCCACAGGATTTACGACCGGTATTGGATGACATAGGAGCTAGATTTACTGTCGCGATAGGGTGTGCAATGAGGGATATTGAGTAGGGTGGGATGCAAAACTATGCAAAATAACTTTTTTCTCGCTGCGGAACTCGCTACGCTCAAACAGTCCTCGCTTCAAAAAAAGTTTTTTTGCATAGTTTTGCATTGTTTGAAGGTTAAATTTATTGGCTGATGACGGACAATATTTCGCTCCTTCCGGAAAATCTTCGAAAAAGGGAGGATCAATTCAAAAAAGAAGCGCAAACCCCGGAAGCGGAGGAGGATGTTAGAATGCATTTGCCCGATCCTGAAGAGGAGGATATTGAGATTATCGAAATAGACGAGGGTGAAGTCGGGGAAGTGTTGGCAGGAGAGCCGGCGTTGTCGCGAGCCATATTCGGGATACAAAGTTTTTTTCAGGTCATAACAGCGAAACTGCTACACCCGACGACGGAAGAGCCGCCACCGAAATTGCCCCCGCAATTTTTTATTCCTCCGAAGCAGAAAGAGAAGAAGCCGCCACAGGGATTGATTCCGATTCCTGGCGTTACACCGCCGCCAAAACAGGAGGTGAAAGAAGCGGTAATCGTTAAAGAAGCTCCAAAAGTTCAGACAACGATTGCTCCGACTCAGCAGAAACCGCGCGTGATGCCTGCGGCAAAGTCGCCAAAAAGGGTGCGGGTGATAAAACGCGTAAGAAAACCGGTTAGAGTTAGTTTTTTGGATGAGCAAGAGTTGCAATTACGCATCGATATTCCAAGGCGTAGATTTACTTTGGCAATATACGTCGTGGCTTTCGCGATGTTGTTTACCGGTTCTTATCTGATTTTAATCTGGCAGGGAGAGCGGGCGAACGTCAATGCGGAGCGAGTTCGATCAGATTTGGCGGATGTTGGAAATCGCATAAAGGAACAACATGGCGCGTGGATCGCGTATCAGGATTTGGAGCCGCGTCTCAAAGCGCTTGGAGGACTTTTGAATAATCACGTCGCGCCTACGCAGCTTTTCGAGCAACTCGAACGATTCACCATTCCTGACGCTTCATACAGTTCGTTTACGCTTTCTCCAGACGGTCATTTGATTTTATCAGCCAGCACGAGATCCTATGAATCGGCCGCGCGACAGATCGTGTCGTTTAGAACTTCCGGAATCGCAAGCTCTGTTGATTCATACGGCTATCAAGCTTCTTTTGACGAAGTTAGCGGCTTGATGAAAAAGGTAGATTTTCAAATTAGCCTGGTGCTGAATAAAAGCATACTTCGTTTGGTACAAGCCGAAAAATAATCGACATGAATAAAACCACGACAGAAAAAAAGACATCCCCGTTTCTTACCGACTACTACTCGACGTCTTTTTTCTTACTTGTACTTTTGTTTTTAGTGGCGTCGGCTTTTGTGTTGTTGCCTCTTATGAGCGGCATCAAAGCAAAAAACGCGGAAATCGGTGTAGGATTGGATCGTTTGACTCAAGAACGGACGTATTTGCATAGTCTTGAACAATCGATCGTTGCCGCAGAAAACATACCGACAACCGTTTTGAGTCGAGTCGATCAGGCACTACCGCGAGAATCGAACATCCCGGAATTGTTGACACTCCTCGGAGGAGTCGCGGAAATGGACGGCGTGAAATTGGATTCCGTTAATTTTTTAGACGCGAAACCTACAAAGGCGGGCGGCGCGGTAAACGCTACGTCGAGTATCGTACAAACGAACATCAATATCTCCGTTACCGCCGCGAACTATCCTCAAATTAAACGCTTTCTAAGTCACCTCGAATCAAGTTTAAGAATTTTGGATGTAGTAGGTATCAACGTCACATTGAAGGGCGAGAAGGCGATATACGCGATTCAGCTCACGACCTACGCGTATCGGCCGCCGGTTATTCAAAAAACGGCAGAAGCGAATAAGAAGCTATGACGAATAGAGGAATACCGCTCATTGCAAGGATCGTACAAATTACGGTTATTTTGAGTTGTATAGTGGGTTCGCTTTGGATTGGAATGAGATTTTTTGAACCTATCCCGATTCCTCCGGGTCCAAAAACGCAACGTTCCGTTATGTTCGACAAATCTTCCGATATTTCCGGCAACTCTGTTTTTAGCGGATTACAGCAATACGGCCCGTCAAAAGTCGAAGTGGGCGAGACGGGGAGAGTGAATCCTTTTACTCCTCTTTCGCCGCCAATCAAAACCACGAGCACCGCTACTTCTACCAAAGCAGTTATCGATTCCGACGTAAAAGCGACAACAGAAACTACAGGAACCGCGATGGAGGCAATATAATTTATGGACGAACAATTGTTATCGTTTATTGTAAAGAAAGGATTGTTGGACGAAAAAACCCTGTCCATCGTTCGTGAATTGATTTCGCGGGGAAAAACCGCGGAACAAGTTTTGGTTGGCGGACGTTATGTTCCGGAAACGGAAGTTGGAAAAGCTAAAGCTGAAATCGCGGCTTTGCCGTTTGTGGATATCGCGAATGTGCAGGTAGCGCAGGACGTGATAGAGCTGATCCCTTCCGAAACCATAAAGAGTTATAAGATCGTTCCGATAGGATTTGACGGAACCACGATACAGGTCGCGATGCAAAATCCGCAGGACGTTCACGCAATGGAGGCGCTTCAATTTTTAGCGAGCGAACGTAAGTGGAAGTTGCAGACCGTTGTTGTGCCGGTTAGTCAGATGACGCGTTTGTTGCGTCAGGCGGGCACGGTAGCGGGTGAAGTTGAGTCCGCTCTTGCAGAAGCTAAGGGGAAATTTTCTCAATCAAAAGGCGTCATGGACGAGGCGAGTGCTCTTGAAGAAGTTATCAAGGGAGCTCCGGTTTCTCGTATGATTTCGGTCATCATGCGACAGGCGGTGGACGGCGGCGCTTCCGATATTCACATCGAGCCCATGGGGGATGAGTCGCGTGTTCGTTATCGCATTGACGGCGTGTTGCGAACGTCTTTGACGCTTCCGTTGTACATCCATCCAGCGCTCGTATCTCGCATAAAAGTCTTAGCGAATCTGAAGCTCGATGAGACGCGAATTCCTCAAGACGGAAGAATTACGGAAACTTTTAGCGGAAAGAAGATAGATTTTCGCGTTTCCACTTTGCCGGTCGTAGATAATGAGAAGGTTGTTATGCGTATTCTTGATACGTCCGTTGGGGCTCCGACTTTTGAGATCCTCGGTTACAGAAAGGAGTATATCGACATTATTAAACAAGAGATAAAGAAACCGTTCGGACTTTTTCTCATCACAGGTCCCACTGGTTCCGGCAAATCCACTACGTTGTTTTCAGGGCTAAATCTTCTAAACGCAGAGGGCGAAAATATATCCACGCTTGAAGATCCGGTCGAATACTACATTCAGGGCGTCAATCAATCGCAGATTCGTCCGGAGATCGGTTATACGTTCGCTACGGGCCTGAGATCTCTTTTGCGTCAGGACCCGAACGTGATAATGGTTGGAGAAATCCGCGACCGTGAAACCGCGGAGCTCGTCATTCACGCGTCGCTCACAGGACACCTGATCTTTTCAACTTTACACACGAACGACGTTTTTAGCATCGTGCCGCGACTTGTGGATATGGGGGTGGAACCGTTTTTGCTCGCAGCGACAATGAATCTTGGAATAGCGCAACGTCTCGCTAGAAAAATTTGTTCTCACTGCAAAGAGCCGCAAGAAGTTTCAACCGAAACGGTCGAAAAGATTCGAAAACAGCTAGTAGGAATTCCGAAGAATTACATTCCGTCAACTCTGGACATCTCCAGTAAGCTGACTTTTTATCACGGCAAAGGATGTGCACGTTGCGGGAATTCAGGGTATTCTGGACGTACTTCCGTAGCAGAGCTGTTTCAATTCACGCCACAGGCGAAACGACTGATAGAAAAGGGATTTACAGCGGACGAGGGGCGAAAAGAGGCGGCGCGACAAGGAATGCTCACGCTGCATCAGGATATTATTCTAAAGGCGATTGAGGGGATAACTACGCTGGAGGAGGTTTTGAGGGTTAGTCAGGAGACGAGCGAAGGAGAGTAAAGCGGAACTCGCTTCGCTCGAGCGGTTCTCGCCACGATAAGTGAAATAACATAAAGTGGTCTATGAAGTTATGGTCATTGCGAGGAGTTAGCAGACGACGTGGCAATCTCATAAAAGTTGATAACTCAAATATATTATGAACGAAACAATACTTATTATCGAGGACGATGCGTTTCTTGCGGGGATATATGCGCAAAAATTGGACGCGGAGGGTTTTAAAGCCGTGCTTTCTACGAATGGAGAGGATGGATTGAAGCAGGTTCAAAAGGAGAAGCCGGCGCTTGTATTGTTGGATCTTGTTTTGCCGAAAATGACAGGTTTTGAATTGCTGGAAATATTGAAACATGATCCGGCGACCGCTTCCATACCGGTATTGATAATGACGAACCTTGCGGAACGAAAGGATGTTGAGCGATGTATGGCTCTTGGAGCCGCAGGGTATGTAATAAAGGCGCACGTTTTACCGCACGAAACAGTCGGTAAGATCAAAGAGATTCTATCCAAGAATTGAAACGTTGCAATATCATATTCGTGTCATTCCCGTTCCTCCAAAGGCGGATGCGCCTCTGGCGCAGAAAACGGGAATCCAGATCAAAAAGAGTATTGTTCACTGTCCGGATCCCCGCCTACGCGAGGATGACAAATACATCACATGCCTTCATTCAAGTATAGAGTTCGATTATCTAATGGATCCGTACAATCCGGATTGGTTGAGGCGGAAAATAAGGATGCCGCCGCTTTGGCGTTGCAGGAACGCGGTTTTGACATAGCGCTTTTAGAGCCGGTATCGGCGTTTGCAGTAGGTCCGAGCGGCGGTCTCGGTATATTGAATCGTATTAATAAGAGGGATCTCGTAGTGGTGTCGCGCACATTGTCGGTGATGATTTCCGCGTCGGTTCCATTGGTGGACTCTGTACGCAATATCGCTCGTCAAACTGAAAATCCCAGACTTCGAAGCCTTTTGGCGCAAGTCGCGACCGAGGTTGAAAGCGGCGGAAAACTCTCGGATGCTCTTGATATTTACGGTAAGGTTTTCGGCGAATTTTTTATCAACATGATCAGATCCGGCGAAACGTCCGGTCAACTCGCCAGCGTTCTTGAGTATCTCGCGGATCAAATGGAGAAGGATTATGATTTGAACGCAAAAGTCAAAGGAGCGATGATTTATCCGGCTTTCATTTTATCCGGATTGTTCGTTGTGGCGTTTATTATGATGTCGTTCGTGATTCCGAAATTGACAGCAATTTTAGAAGAGGCGGATGTCGCATTGCCGCTCACGACGCGAATGTTGATAACGGTTTCAGGAGCTTTTGAGAATTATTGGTGGCTCATAATTATTTCTATCATCGCATTCGCAGGGGTGGTTCGATGGTGGCTTTCGACTCCGGGTGGTAGATATATTTGGGATCTTTTGAAAATGCGAATCCCGATTTTCGGCGGGTTGTTGCAGCGGATATATGTCGTTCGTTTTTCGCGTTCGCTCTCCACGCTTAATAAAGGCGGAGTGGATATGATATCGGCTCTTGAGATAGTAGCTGGAGTAATTGGAAATGCCGCTTGGAAAAATCTCGTGTTTTCGACGATCCGTGAATTGAACGAAGGAAACTCGATCGTTACAGCAATGATGAGGGAAAAGTACGTTCCATCAATGATGATCCAAATGCTTGGCGTTGGGGAGGAGACCGGGCGCATTCAGGATATTTTGGAAAGATTAAGCTCTTTTTTTTCAAGAGAAATCGACAATACAGTGGCGAATCTCGTTTCGCTCATCGAGCCGGCGGTCATGATCTTACTTGGCGTTGGAGTAGGGGTGATGGTTTCCGCGATACTCTTACCTCTTTACAGTCTGTCGTCGGCGGTATAGCGGATTGTTCCAATGGATTCGCGCATGTGATAAACTATCCACATATTAATAATTCACCTTTATTTTAAGACGTTCTATGAAACGCAAAGGTTTTACACTTATTGAGTTGTTAGTAGTTATTGCCATCATTGGTTTACTTGCCACGCTTGCGGTAGTAGCGTTTGGAAGCGCAAGACAGAAAGCGAATGACGCAAAGCGCGTCGCCGATATCCGCGGGGTTGTTGCGGCATTCGCATCAGCCGCACAGGACGGAGCCGCTCTGTGTAACGCCGCCGGAAATGCCGTATGCCCAGCGTCTACAGTCGTCAGTCAGTGCGGTCTTTTTACTCCGGCGTGCGCACTGGGCAATACAGACGTGACGCGAAATTATATCAACTTGTCTAACATTAAAGATCCGCAATTTACCGCCGCCTGCGGAGCGCCGCCGTACGCGAACTGTGGCTATACTTTGGTCGTCGCAGGAAGCGTTACCGATTTCACGATAGGGTTCGTAACGCAACAGAGCAATATGCAGGGTTTGTCAGCTGGCACTTCGCACCAAGCCAATCAGAACGGGTTGCTGAATTAATTAAGTCTGTTTCGGTTCGCGATGAAGTTTATGAGAAAAAGTGGAGGTTTCACCATTCTTGAGCTACTGATCGTTTTAGCGATCGTCGGAACGCTCGTTGGCGTTGCAGTTTATGCTCTTGGCGTTTCCCGCGCAAAAAGCCGCGATTCAAAACGCGTATCCGATATCAGCGTTCTACGAAGCTCTCTAAGCCAATACTGGCTACAAAAAGCGAGTTACCCAGTGACGCAAGGAGATGGGGTATTGCTTGGCAGTCCGGGAGCCAACGCCGACGGACTATCGTCTGAAGGTTTCGTTGGTCAGAGCGGCGGGGGGGCGGTTATTCTTCCGATGGTGCCGGTTGGTCCTAAAACAGGGGAGTTCTATCGTTATAAAGGTATAACCGGAGGGTATTCACTTCAATTCAAGACAGAACGAGATACGGCGTATGGAAAAGCCGGAACGTATTTCGCGCATTCGGTGGGCGTCGATCAGGAGGATACTGAAAAATGAGCCAATATCTAACTATCGTTTTCGCCGCCGTGCTCGGCGCGTGTTTAGGGTCGTTCGCGAATGTGGCGGCAATACGTCTTCACGCGATGACGTCACTCGGTGGCAGATCCCGTTGTCCCGAATGCGATGCGTTTATTCGTCCGCGCCACCTGGTACCGATCTTTTCCTGGTTAGCGCTTCGAGGCCGCTGCGCGGATTGCGGCGCGAAAATTCACGTTCAATATCCTCTTGTAGAATTGCTGTGCGTCACGCTTGTCGTGATAGCGGCGTTAAGGCATGATCCGTTTTTCGGAAACGCAATGCCATTCGCATTTGAAACTTTCGTTTCCATCGCGCTAGTAGTCGTTTTAGTCATGGATCTTCGGTGGAGCGAACTCCCGGTCGAGGTTCTTGTGCTCGTTGGCATAGTCGGAGCTTTTTGGAATATGTTTTTGGGTTGGTCAAGCGGAGTACTTGCGGCTTCGGCAACTTCGATTGCGATCGGAGCAGGCGCGGGCATAATTTTTTTTGGCGCGCAATGGGCGTTGTCAAAAGGAAAGTGGCTTGGCAGCGGCGACGTTTGGTTCGGCGCAATGATGGGCCTCGTGCTCGCGTGGCCGGCGACTGCGTACGCGATATATCTTTCGTATATTTTTGGAGGTTTCGGAGTTGGTACTTTGTATATTTTACGCAAGGTTAAGAAAGGAATGCGAGTACCCTTCGCTCCGGCGTTATCCATGGGATTGATGGCGGCATTCTGGTTTCAACCATATTTCGACCAACAACTGCGGTTTCTTTTTGGAATATGAAGCTATTATCCAACCTGTCATTCCCGCGCAGGCGGGAATCCAGACTAAAAGGAAATATTCAACGTATATCCTGGATCCCCGCATTCGCGAGGATGACGAAGAAAGGATTCACCCTCATGGAGTTGATGGTAAGTATCACTATTTTGGCGGTAATTTCCACCGCAACCGTATTCGGCTTGAGAGATTCAAGAGCGAAAGAAGAATTGCAGACGGCGGCGAGGTTGTTGGCAGGGGATATTCGTTCGGTTGAAACGCGAGCGCTAGCAGGAACGAACGTGAAAGTTTGCACTGTCGTTGCAGGAGCGAAAAAAGTTTGTGAAGCGGAAAATACGTCGCCGGAGGCATGCGTATCGGATTGCGCGCCAACATCACCTCCGAAGTTCGGCGTTCGTTTTTCGGCGCAGGATAGCAGATACGTGATTTTTTCCGATGTGGAACAGGAGGATTGGCGCTACACCTCCACCAGAGAGGCGAGTGTAAATAGGTCGTTGAATACGCTTGGAAACGCAAGAGTCATAATTGAAGAAATCAACACGGAATTAGGTCCGTCCGCATCCGTTGACATTGCGGCTGAACGGCAAAGCGGTCGTTTGCGTATCAACGCGTGCGGCGAGGTCGGGCTTCCGGATTGCGTGCCGACCGAACCGCAAACAGCTTCAATCCTATTACGGCACCTCGGTACGAATAAAACTGCTACTGTTAAGGTGAGCGCGATCAGCGGACGCGTTACAATAGAGTAGATATTATGCTTTTGAAACGACGACTTCGCGGACAAACGTTGATTGAGCTTCTAATTGCCAGCGCCGTAATCGCCGGAGGTTTGTTTTCTGCTGTAGCGCTTATTTTTTCTAACCTACGACTTTCGGATCGCGATTCAGATTCCGTTGTCGCGATAAATCTCGCGCGCGAGGGGATTGAGCAGGCGAGAGAATTGCGAGATTCCAATTGGCTGGCCGGAAATCCGTTCGACGCAGGAATGTTTACGGCCGGCGGCGATTATTCCGCTATTCCGAATTGGGACGGTAAAGCGGCTTCGGATCAGGTCTCGTTCGATTTTACGGCGGATGATTTTTCGGACGAGTCCGTGCAGGTAAAGTCATCGATAGAAGCGGAAAATCAAGGATTTTTGACTCAAAACACGGGAGTCGCAGCGAACCCGACGCCATGGAAACGCCTAATCACGTTTCATCCAATCTGCGACGCGCCGGGAGGACTCACGTATAAAAACGACGGCGAGACTTGCGCTGGAGATCCTACGGTTGGAGTGAGGGTGGAATCGCGCGTGCGTTGGCAGCGCAAGGGACAATCTTTTGAACGAGTACTTTATGACGATCTTTTCGATTGGCGGTAAAAATAAATCATACGGGTGCAGACCCCCTCTAACTCCCCCTTCGCAAGGTGGAGGACACGGAGGGGTTAGGGGATGTGTCCCTGGCTTCTCTCTTATGGAGATGCTCATTGTCGTAGCTATTTTTTCGGTTACGGTTTTGGTGTTGGCGCAGACGTTCGCTTCTTTCAACCAACTTCATCGCAGGATTTCAAACGCAACCGTTTTGAATCAGGATATGCGATTTATTACCGAGTCACTGGCAAGAGCTGTTCGACAATATCCGTTGGTGTTTGTAGGAGGAGGGTTACCGTCCAAACAAAATGAGATTCGATTGAATCAACCAAACGGCAACATTTACGTTGTAATGCCTTCAGCAGAAGGAGATCCGATATGCGAAGATCTTCTATCTATCTCGTGTCTCTTATTGTCAAAAGACGGTGGCGTCACATGGACTCCAATGACAGGAAAGCGCGTCGATGTCGAGCGTTTCGACGTGTACGCGCGACCGCCGGATTCTCCGTTTGAATTAGTCGGCGGCGCGTATCCAAATGACATCCAACCATTCGTAACTTTTTCAATAAAATTACGATACGCGGCCGATAATCCTAAAGATGACACCACGCTCGAAGTTCAGTCGACCGTTTCATCGCGTATGTATCAACGCTGATATGAAGTTATTATCGTCATTGCGAGGAGCGAGCACACAACGCGGCAATCAAATGCTAATGTCATTGCGAGGAGTTAGCAGACGACGCGGCAATCTGTTACAAGGAAATATTCTACCGCTGGCTTTGATAATTACGTTTACGATCGTGCTCGCCGGCGTCGGGATAGGAACGGTTGTTCTTGAAGGTTCAGGCCGCGCGCGTGAAATTGACGACAGCGTTGCCGCGTACTACATGGCGGATTCCGGAATCGAGCGCGAGTTGTTTGAGTTGCGAAAACATGAAGCGACGTTGCCAGACGTTACTGCTCTCTCAAGCCAATACCCGACCGCCGGAACGTGGAGTTCGACGGCCGCGATTGAGAGAACTGATCAAAAAACGTTTGATACAATTCCGCAGGGAGATTTTCACGTTATAGATTTGTTTGATCCAAATAATCTCGGATCCGCCGGAGGAGTAGATCAGTTGCAGATCAACTGGGCAGGCGCAGGACTTCTTGAAATCGGATATGCGCAATGGTTGTCCGGATCGATCGTGACATGGCCAAGCGAAGATTCGTACGTTCTAGAGACCGGTGAAGGTCCTTCATATACGGTAGCCGGACTCGACGCTAATAAAGCGTATCGCTTTCGCATAAAGGCGATGAACGGTGACGCGACAAACGTAGCAGTGACCGCGTTTCATAACGGTTCGCAGGTTCCGTTTCCGGGCGACGTAACGTTGTCAGCCGAAGGAACGTACGGAAAAGCGACGCAAAAGACCGCAGTCACGCTACCAAAACTGGACTCGCTTTTGGATATTTACGGTTTCGTGCTTCTCTCGGAGTGACAGATATTGAAATGTATGCATGGCGTCCCAATTTACCCACGAGGTACCAGGTACGTACTTGGTACCTGTTCTACTTACCGGCGTTTGGGATTCGTAGCCACTTGTTGGTCGCGAGGTGCCAGGAGTCGGAGTCGGAGGATTGGATGGCATCGAAGAATTTTTTGGCTGTTTCGGTGTAAAGTTTTTCGTTGCGGACCATTTCACGAAATTTTTGGAATTTTCTCGGTATCGTACTTCCGCGTTCCGCTAACTCTTTCAGCTCCAGATCGATATCGAGATTGTCTGCGTCTTTAACTAACTTGGATTCGTAGGATTCGCGTTTTTCATATTCGTTGAAAATATTCGGCATGTCTTCCAAGATCGTGTCTTTGAACATGTCTTCGGCGGCTGCCGTCTCGTTAATATTTAAAACATACGCCTTTTGAACATACGAATGATCCGATACGCGCGTTTCCGGAATATCGTGAAGAAGCGCTATGGTCAACAACTTTTTTTCATCAAACGGCTTTCCTTCATGCCGCGCCAGGATCAACGCCAACCAAATTACGCGATAAGTGTGCTCCAGGTCGCTGGAACAATCCATGCCTAGATGTTGCCGCCAACCGCGCGGCACATTCCTAAGCGAACCGATCTCATATAGGAATTCAACATCTCGTGAAATTGACATATTACGAAGATACTATCGTGCCGGTAGGCGTGGCGCAATGATGAGAGGTACTGTGGATAACGTACCAGGTACGTACCTGGTACCGAAATAGAGAGGATCCTAGATTTGTCCGCTGTGTTTGTTTTGTGGTAAGATTTTTTCATTATGAGCACAAAATGTCTTGAAAGTAACACGGCGACACATGCCGAACTCGCGAGCGAGGTGAAGCGTTTACGTTCTGTAGTAATCGGGCTCGTTGGTCGCGATAAAGAAGGCGCTTATCGTCCGGCTTATGTTCGCCGTCTTTTGAAGATCGCCGCTATTCCCGCAACTCACACATTTAAGGATTCGGAAACGTTTTTGCGTGAGCTTTCAGGCATCGTATGATGCGCTTGGTATACGACAAATCTTTCCTCAAAGCCGCTACTTTATTGCAGGCATCGCAAAGGAGGAAGCTCGCTGTATTGTTGGAGAAATTTCGCGACGATCCGTTTAACCCATTGTTACACACGAAGCCCCTCAGTGGTACGTTTGCAGGATTTTTTTCTTTTCGCATTGCCCGCGACTGGCGCGTAATGTTTCAATTTATCGATGCGGATACGATACGGCTTCTGGACGTAACGCATCGCAAGGACGTGTATCGTTAGACTGTTTTATATAAACAAAGAGCGCACCGTCGGGAGACATGAGCGCGGAGTTCCGTCTTGCGACGGCGCGTCTCTTTGTCTCACGCGGTGCGCGAGGTTGTTAGTCCCAGTAGGCACTGGGGTCTTGCCAGTCCGGATATCGCTCGTCGAGCCATGCACGAGCTTGTTCGTACGCCGCGTCGTAGGAATCGTGGCGTTTTTCGGATTCGTACTTGATCGGTTCGGTCGTGTGAATGACCTTTCCAGAGTCCGTGACGTGCGCCACCGTCACGTTTTCGTTCTCGCGGTCGTAGTTGAGGCAGTAGCTGAAGCGGCAACTGACATCGAGTCGAGCGTAGCGATCGTAGAACGCCGCTTTGTAGGTGATGCCCGCTCGTTCGCGACCCTTGTCGTCCAGGAGATTCGAGTGCATTGAGTGGTCGGTCGGCACCTTCTTCCAGCCGGCAGGGAGTTCGACGTATTGAAACAGGTCGTCGCCCTCCACCTTCGCGCCGAACCTCACTCCGGCCTTTTCCAGCCCCGCCTTGTCCTTGGCGGTCATATCTGTCGGCAGCGTCTCGCTGGCGACGAACGACCTCTGTCCTTGTGCCTCCTGTTGAAGAATGGCACCGCCTTGACCGAGGACGAACGCGTCGGCGAGTAGGCCGACATGGCTCGCTAGGGTATCCATGCCCGTGTTGATGGGAGCACGTTTTCCACTCATTAGTTCTTCCTTTCTTGTTCACAAAAACAATCTTCAGAAACTGCTGAGTTTATACCATGTTTCATTACATTTGTCAAGGGCAGTTTCCCTTGTCGGATACTCGCTTTTCCCTCATTTTTCCTGTAAACTTCCCACATGAACAAATCCGACGCCGCCAAGCGTGTTGCGAAACTTCGGGCGGAAATTGACCGTTATCGTTATCAATATCACGTTTTAAACAACCTTGAGATATCGGAGGCGGCTTTGGATGCTTTGAAGCATGAGTTGTATAAGTTGGAGCAGGAATATCCGGATCTCGTCACTTCCGACTCTCCGACACAGCGTGTTGCGGGAAAGGCCATGGAGGGATTCAAGAAGGTTAAGCACGAAGTCCCAATGCTTTCGATTGAGGATGCTTTTTCTCGTGAAGAAGTTGACGAGTGGTTGGCGAGACAAAAGAAACTCCGACCGCGTGCGACTTTTGATTTTTATGCGGATCCGAAAATGGACGGTCTGGCCGTATCTCTAATCTACGAAGACGGGATCTTTATTCGCGGCGCTACCCGCGGTGACGGGAGAGTGGGGGAGGATGTCACTCATAATTTGAGAACTATCGAGGCGATTCCTCTCACATTGCGAAAATTGTTTAAGGGACGTCTGGAAGTTCGCGGCGAGGTTTACATGGCAAAGACGCAACTTGAACGTCTCAACAAGGTTTTGAAGAAACGAGACGAACAAGTTCTCGCGAATCCTCGAAATGCCGCGGCAGGTTCCATCCGTCAGCTTGACCCCAAAATCGCGGCGAAGCGAGGATTGTCTTTCATGGGATACGGGTTGCTTGGCGACGAGTCGCTTAAGACTTGCGAAGAGAGGCATGACGCTTTGCGGCAATTTGGATTTCCGATAAACCCGAACGCGAAATATTGCAAAACGCTCGATGAAGTCGAAAAAGTTTTTGACTCGCTTCAGAAAAAGCGCGACTCACTCGATTATTGGATTGACGGACTCGTCGTGAACGTAAACGATGACGCGCTTTTTTCATCTCTCGGAGTTGTAGGAAAAACACCGCGCGCGATTTTGGCATGGAAGTTTCCGGCCGAGCAGGGGACTACGATCGTGCGCGACATCCGCGTTTCAATCGGACGCACCGGCGTGCTTACGCCCGTCGCCATTCTCGATCCGGTCCAACTCGTCGGAACCACGGTGACTCACGCGACGTTGCACAATCAGGATGAAATCGAGCGGCTTGGTTTGAAAATCGGTGACACGGTTATCGTTGAAAAAGCCGGAGACGTGATCCCGAAAGTAATCAAAGTTTTATCCAAACTCCGAACTGGAAAAGAGGAATCGTTTCACATGCCGAAACAATGTCCGATTTGCGGTTCTCCGGTCGAACGCCGCGAAGGGGAGGTCGCCACGGTATGCACGAACAAACGATGTTTCGCGCAGGAATTGCAGAAATTACTGCATTTCGTCAGTAAGAATGCGGTGGATATTCGCGGTCTTGGAGATAAGATAATGGAGTTGCTTTTGAATCAGGGATTGGTTAGAGAGGCGGCGGATTTGTTTAAACTGAAAAAAGAGGATTTGTTCGGATTGCCGGGCTTTGCCGAGCAAGCGTCGTCCAAGCTGGTGGAGGAAATTCAATCACGACGAAACATCCAATTGGATCGTTTAATAAACTCACTCGGCATTCGTCATATCGGTGAGGAGACTGCGCGCGACTTGGCGGCGGCATTTGGAACTTTCGAGAAATTTTGTAACGCTACAAAAGAGGAGTTGACGGCGATTGACGGAGTCGGCGAAGTTGCGGCAGATTCTATCGTTGAATTTTTTGCGGACTCTCATGAGGCGCGACGTTTGTATAATTTGCTTGAGACGGTGACAGTGATGCACGCCGCAAAGAAAGCTGCGGGTAAATTGTCGGGAACGAGTTGGGTTTTGACCGGCGCATTAGGATCCCTTTCGCGCGAAGAAGCGAAAGCGGCAATTAGAGAGCGTGGCGGCGAAGTGTCCGAGAGCGTATCGAAAAATACAACATATCTCGTAGCTGGCGCAGATCCTGGTTCAAAGTTCGACAAGGCGAAGAAGTTGGGAGTGAGGATTATAGACGAGGAGAAGCTTCGCGACATCTTGAAATAAAAGGAGTTTCGTGTTAAAGAATGTTTGCTCAAACCTTCAAAACAAGTGAGGTGGAATAGTGGACTAGTTGTTCGTGTCACGTTGGCTATCCCTCGTGGGTCTAGCCATCTTGTAGGTTACATAAAGCTGCCGGCCGAGAGTAGCTGTCCGGACTATTTCGGCTTTCGGATCTATTCGCTGAATGTCGAGGGGACGAGACTCGGATTGATTCTAGAGCACCGCAGATACGTATTCTTCCATGGCGAATTCGTGCAATCGCCGGATAGGTCGTCGTTGACTAACGAGCATGCGTTATTTCTCATCGCCATGCTACAAGGAGTGTTGGGTTGGTGTATAGAGTACAGATTCGGGTCCATTCAGCAGCTGGTGATGATAAGCGAGGGTTATCAGTGGCATGACGATGGAACGTCTGGGACAGGCGTAGAACGTGTCGTTCATCATGAGACCCTCGACGTAACGCTCAATCTCTCGCCGGAGGAGCTTGATTGTTACGCAGTCGCTCGCTCTGTTCTTTTTTCGCAGCATTCCTAGGCTAACCGACATGGTCTATCCAACGTCGGTTTTTTTGTATCGGGTACTGTTACAAATCGGAGTTTTAAGCTACTATTTTCACAATATGTCACTGTCGCGGAAAGAGGTTGAAACTTTGGCCGAATTGGCGCGTTTGCAATTGTCGGAACAGGAATTGGTAAACGCCGAAAAAGATCTCGATTCAATTCTTGGTTATGTCGATCGATTGAAAAAGATCGACGTGTCCGGAGTTTTGCCGCACGGGATCGCTCCTATTGAAATAGGATGGCGTCCGGACGCGGTTTTTGAGTGCGACGATGTTACTCGCGAATTGATATTGACTAATTTTCCGTCGCGGCGCGGAGATCTTTTGGAAACGCCCGCAGTTTTCGAGGAACCGAAAAAATAAACTACATGTCCACACCTCTCAACGAACTTACAATTTCCGATGCGGCACGCAAGCTCCGCGCAGGTGACGTTTCGTCGCGCGAAATCACGGACGCTTGTTTGAAGGAGATCCATTCGAAAAACGTCACGTTAAACGCGTTTTTGGACGTGTACGAGGAAGAGGCGCGATTGGCGGCGGACAGATCGGATGAAAGAAGAGCCGAAGGAGATTCTTTCGGTTCGCTCGACGGAATTCCTATTGCGTTAAAAGACAACATTTTATATCAGGAAAAACGTTGTACAGCCGGATCGAAAATGCTCGCGAACTATACGGCCACAACTCACGCGACCGTAACGAGAAAACTACTTGAAGCCGGTGCGGTGATACTCGGTAAAACAAACATGGATGAATTCGCCATGGGATCATCCACGGAACATTCAGCGTTCGGTCCGACGAAAAATCCTCGAGATCTCGAACGAGTCCCCGGCGGTTCGTCCGGAGGAAGCGCTGCTGCGGTCGCGGCCAGGATGTGTCCAGCGGCTTTAGGGTCGGACACCGGCGGTTCCATCCGACAACCAGCGTCTTTTTGCGGAGCGGTTGGACTCAAGCCGACATACGGACGCGTTTCGCGGTCAGGTCTCATGGCCATGGCGTCGTCACTCGATCAGATCGGACCGATTACAACGACGGTCGAGGATGCGGAGACGTTGCTTGAAGTTATTCAGGGATATGATTCGGACGACGAGACAACGGCGGATGTTGAGAATTTTTCCAGCGTAAAACGCGAAAGTTTATCCGGAGTGCGCATCGGTTTGCCAAAGCAGGCGTGGGGAGAGGGGATGGATAGTGGAGTTCGTGAGCGCGTAGAGCAGGCGATTCGTGTTTTGGAGGAGGCGGGCGCGAAAGTGAAAGAAGTTGATTTGCCGTATGCGGATGCCGCTCTGGCCGCCTACTATCTCATTATGCCATGCGAAGTGTCGGCGAATATGGCGAGATTCGATGGGATTCGATATGGGATTCGTACGGGAGGACTCCCGCTTTTTGAAACGTATGCTCATGCGCGCGCAAGCGGATTGGGTCCAGAAGTTCGTCGCAGAATTTTGCTCGGAACATACGCGCTTTCACGCGGATATTACGAGGCGTACTACCTTCAAGCGAAAAAAGTTCAGACGTTGATTCGCCGCGCGTATCAAGACGCGTTCGAGCAAGTAGATCTTCTCGTTACTCCAACCGCGCCCACTACGGCGTTCAAGATCGGAGAAAAAACTTCGGATCCGCTCACAATGTATCTCGAAGATATTTTTACGGTGGGAGTAAACGTAGCCGGAGTTCCTGCGGTTTCAGTTCCATGCGGAGATTTCGAGGGATTGCCAGTTGGATTGCAGCTTGTCGGTAAATGGTTCAGGGAGGCGGAGTTGTTGTCCGCGGCTAGGATATATGAAGAGCGGCGTGTTTAATTATTATGGATTACGAAACAACGACCACGACATTCAACTATCTCCCGATCATTTATTTGGTAATCGGGATTATTGTTGCCGCGGTTCTAATCCAATTGATACGAAGATTGAGCGGCGCTTTGATGCGGCCGGAGATGTACGGAGTTTCCAGAAAGGAGATAAAGGAGAGTTGGGAGAATATCAAAAAAACTTCGGGGCAGGGGATGATGGGAGCGAAAATAGCTATAATGGAAGCGGACGCGCTTCTGGATTCCGCGCTCAAGTCCATGTCCATGCCAGGAACGTCCATGGCAGATCGCTTGCGCGTTGCACGGTACAAATATCCCAAGCTGAATAAAGTCTGGTGGGCGCATAAATTACGCAATCAGCTCGTGCACGAATCGTCATTCCAGCTAGGATCGCGACAGGCGAAACAGGCGCTGGAAGAATACGAGAGAGCGTTTAAGACGATGAATCTGTTGTAAGAGTCAAAAGTCCGTAAAGTCTATAAAGTCCGTAAAGTCAAACATGATCCCTTGGATTGAATCGCATACGTATTTCCTCGGCCCTCTGCGTCTGCAAACGTGGGGAACGTTTGTTGCTATTGGATTTTTGGTTGGAGCGTTTATCGCAGCGCGTCGCGCGAAGAGAAAAGGATTGAATCAGGCGTATGTTTGGGATCTTGCGTTTTGGGCTTTTTTGGCGGCGGTGGTCGGAGCGCGTCTGTTTCATGTTTTGTTTTACGAACCGACATATTATCTGGCCCATCCGTTGGAAATCATCAACCCACTCGCTCCCGGATATGCCATATTTGGAGGATTTATTGGAGCGACTTTGACAGTTTGGGCGTTTGTAAAACGTAAGGGCTTGGATTTTTTAGCATATGCCGATATTATGGCTTGGGGATTGCCGTGGGGTTGCGGGATAGGAAGGATCGGATGCTTTCTAATTCACGATCATCCGGGTACGCTATCCTCATTCGTCGGCGCGGTTAAATATCCGGGCGGCGCGCGACATGACCTTGGGTTGTACCTTTCCGTTTTCGGTTTTACGCTAGGTCTTATATTCCTTCTACTAGATCGCTCACCGCGTAGAAAAGGTTTTTGGGTCGCTGCATTTCTCGTGGCGGAAGGGACGTCGAGATTTTTTCTCGATTTCCTTCGCGTCGCGGATACGAGGTACGGTCCATTCACGCCTACGCAATGGACGGTTATATTAATTTTTTCTTTATGTCTTCTACTGAACAAGCGAAAAAAGTTTTTCTCCTAGGATCTCTGGTTCTTGGTGTTCTGATCGTCGGTGGTTTGATTTGGGCGGTAACATCGTCCGATACCGGAATAAATATCGGAGAAGCTCCCGCGTTTTCAGACGACAACGATCCGTCGTACGGGCCCGGTGAAGCCAAGGTTGTGGTACGTTCTTATGGTGATTTTCAGTGCCCTGCATGCAAAGCCGCAGAACCGGGGTTTAGATATGCGATGAAAACATACGGCGACAAGGTTCGTTTCGTATGGAATGATTTTCCTCTTCAGAGTCTGCATAAGAACGCGCTCGCAGCCGCAAACGCCGCTCGTTGTGCGGAAGATCAAGGGAAGTTTTGGGAGTATCACGATCGACTGTATGACGATCAATCAACGTGGTCGGAGCTGGAGTCTCCACAGCAGGCATTTGTCGATTACGCGTCCGCTCTCGGTTTGGACAAGGGATTATTCGAATCGTGTTCGGCGGAAAAAAAGAACAACACCAAAATCATTGACGACGTGGCCGAGGGAAGTCGAATCGGCGTAAACGCGACTCCGACATTTTTTATCGGCGACGCGAAGTTCACCGGCGTTCTGGAACAGTCGAAATGGGATAGTGAAATTCAAAATCACTTGACCGCGAAATAACCGCAAAGTATCTTATTGCCTACTAACTCGGGCGCATGGCATGCGCCCCTACTAACTTTCTCAAATATGTCCATGCTTCAAGAGAATTCCCCGGTCGGCGCTTTCACTGGATCGTCGAAGACAATGTTTTTTCTAGGTTTGTTTATCGGAGTGTCGTCCGTGACGACGGTGGCGCTCGCGGTTCTAGTTGGGCTTCTTGTTTCCGGAAAAGGATTGCCGATAAACGGCGCTGTTGCAGCACAAGGAAATGCGCCCGTCGCTGCCGCGCCTTCGCCATCTGACTTACCTGACGCTCCACCGGCTGGTCCTGTGAAAGATGTTGACGTAGCCGTCGACCACATCCGAGGGAATAAAAACGCGAAAGTTACGCTTATCGAATACTCGGATTTCGAATGTCCGTTCTGCCTTCGTCACAAAGGGACGGTCGATCAGGTTCTAAAAGACTATCCGAATGATGTCCGCGTAATTTATCGCCATTTCCCGCTCTCATTCCATCCTGAAGCGCAGAAAGCGGCTGAATCCTCGGAGTGCGCGGGAAAGCAGGGAAAATTTTGGGAGATGCATGACAAGATTTTTGAAGCAAAATCGGCCAGCGCGATGTCCGTGGCAAAGTGGAAAGAAGAAGCGCGAAAGCTTGGTTTGAACGGGGATGCGTTCGATAAATGCCTTGATTCGGGTGAAACAGCTGGTCGTGTCTCTCAGGATCTTCAGGAGGGGACGACGGCCGGAGTTGCCGGTACGCCGGGAACATTCATAAACGGGCAATTGATTGAAGGCGCGGTTCCTTACGCCACGCTCAAACAGGCGATTGACGCGGCTTTAAAGGGGTAATTGATAAAAAATACGCCAACGAATCGGGTCGGCTTTACAACCTGCCCGATTTGTGCTATAGTATTGAACAGCAAGTAAATCTTTTTCCCTTCTTAAACAAATAAGTTGAGTAGTGAAAAGATCTTAGGTCGGCTTGCATATAAGATTATTTGTGAAAGGACTATGGCGAAAAAGCTATACGTCGGTGGTCTGCCTTACGCAACCACCGAGAACGCTCTTCGTGAGTACTTTTCCCAAGCGGGCAACGTTGAATCGGCGATGATTATCTCCGATAAGATGACCGGTCGCTCAAAGGGTTTCGGGTTCGTTGAAATGACAACGGACGAAGATGCTCTTAAGGCAATCGAAATGTTCAATGGGAAAGACTTCGAAGGACGCTCGCTCGTAGTGAACGAAGCTCGCCCCATGGAAGCTCGTCCTCCACGCTCCGGCGGTTTCGGCGGCAGCGGTGGCGGATACGGCGGCCAAGGTGGTGGCGGACGCTGGTAATCACGCGAACGAACAAAAAACCCCGTGAGGGGTTTTTTGTTATCCACAGGGTATTTTATTGACGAGGTGTTATACTTTTTGCAATTCATGAAACTTTTTATTTTGATATGAACCATATGACAAACGCGAGACGTTTTTGTTTTGATGTGAGGACGATGTTTTTCGCAGCCGCCATAGCGGCAGTGAGCATCGTCGGGATCGCGACTTCGACCAAGCATGCTGATGCATTCGTATGCAGATATCAGCAAACACTCGGAGGAGCGATCGGAGATTTCAATAATGCGGCAAACTGGACGACCTGCAATTCCGCCGCGCCATCGTCAGGAGACGATGTGGTTATTGCCTCAGGAACATCCACTCAATTGAGCGCGAACGCAAAATTTAACGCCCTGAACACCAGTGGAACGGTTGATGCGTTAACTTTTGATTTAATGGCAACCTCTACTGTTACCATAAACAACGGTGGGGTTGTGACGTCTACAAGTGGAGATATAGGTTTTGGAGGATCGCTCAATGTTGGGAGCGCGGGGGTGAACGCTCTAGGGTCGATTTCAGGAACGATAAACGTTTCTTCTTCAGCGCAATTTATTGGCGCCACTTCGAAGCTTGAACTCGGTTCGAGCACGACTACTTTTTATGGGGCATTCATTATTGGGCAGAGTGCTACAGTAAATGGGAATACTGGAAAATTGGAATTTCGAGGCAACGTATCGATAAGTTTGGCTACATGGAGCATGGGGAGCGCAACAGTTTATTTCACCGGAGGAGGGGCGCAAAGTTTGTCCTATTCAGAGGTGAATAACACAGGGTTTGGAGCAGTAAAGGTAAATAAAACATTAGCAACAACACTTACATTATCGGGTAATGGAACATCTACAGGTGCGTTTACGATTGAAAGTGGAACCTTTTCTGGCGGATCAAGCATATTCAGAGTTGGAGGAAATTTCAGCGTAAACGAAAGCGGGACATTCACTCCGAGTACAGGGACCATAGAATTCAATGGAAGTGGCGCTCAAAGCGTCAGCTCCACGAACTTCGCGGTTTTAACGATCAATAAATCAGGTGGAACCGTGACGCCATTGGTTAACACAACTTCAACCGGCAATTTCTCTCTGTTGGGAGGAACGCTCTCACTCGGAACGAAGGCAT
>JBBTQP010000021.1:0-18811 GCA_038065635.1 Patescibacteria group bacterium
GGGTTCCGTTCCAAGACTTTAAAGACTTTATGAACTTTATGGGCTTTTGACTTTTCTATCATATGTCACAAACGAAAATCCCTCGTGATTTTCGCACGCCGTCTCTTTCCAAACGGTAGGATCTATTTCTGGGAAAAACACGTCGCCGTCCGGTGATTGGTGTACGTGTGTTATGTAGAGACGTTGCGCGATGGGCATTGCTGCCTTGTAGATCATTGCGCCACCCATCACAATCGCCTCCGGTTCGTTTGCATGCGCGGCTACGGCGTCTTCGAGCAATGAATATGATTCAACTCCATCCGGAAACTTATCATCGGGATTGAACGTGAGTACCACGTTTTTTCTATTTGGAAGCGGCCTAAATTTTTCCGGCAATGAAAACCACGTGTTACGTCCCATGATCACGGTTTTTCCAGAGGTCAAATCACGGAAGTGTTTCATGTCCTCGGGAATATTCCACAAAAGCGTGTTGTTTTTCCCGATGCAATGGTTGTCGGCGACCGCGCAAATAATGGATAGCATAGTGGTGAAAAGTGTACATTGACAGTATGATTGCGGCTAGTATCATACCCCCTATGCAAACCAGCGAACGAGGCATCGCCTACGCCCACCAAAAGATCGTGAATGACTACGAGCGACTCGCTAAAGTCATCGACGGTTTGAAGGCGGTAAACCGCAAAATCGTTCTGACGATCGGGTCGTGGGATCTCCTTCATATCGGCCATGTGCGGTACCTTCTTCGCGCAAAAGAACAGGGCGACATACTCGTCGTTGGCGTGGATACCGACCGCGCCATCAAATACTATAAAGGTCCGCTTCGTCCGATCGTTCCGGAAGATGAGCGGTGTGAAATGTTGAGCTATCAATCCTGTGTGGATTTTATTACGCGGTTGGATGACGTGGATGATCAGGGCAAGTGGCAATATGACTTGTTGAAGAGAGTGAAGCCGGATGTTTTTGTCGCGGTTCAAGACAGTTATCCGCCGGAACAGCTCGCGGATATCAAGCCGCATTGTGGGGAGCTTTTGATTCTCCCTCGTCAGGCGGAAAATACATCGACTACAAACATGATCCAGAACACCGTAAAAAAACACCTGGATCAGATGTACGCATTGGTTGACAGACGGCGAGAATGAATGTTATGCGCGTTCTCGTCATTTACGTACCGGTTATCCACGAAGGGTATCTTCGGTTATTTAAGAAGTGCGCGAACGACGTTGATTGCGCATACATCGTTGGCGCGGCGCTGGTAGACGAGCATCGATTTTTGGAGCGAGAAATTCGCGCGTTGGAACCGCCTGTTGTTCAGGGTCTTGTCGCGAGTCTCAATCTCTTTAAAGATGTCAGATTGTTGGATGAACAATCCGCCCGCGCTCTTGATTCCGCTTCGGTAGAGGTCGTGATCGCTGACGAACAAATTAGTAAAAGAATCGCTGCGGCGTATTTTCCAAAGGCGGTTTTGAAAATTGAAACGATTTTTTTAAGATGGGATGAGGCGAATGTTCGTTCCGATAAAGAACCAACGGATGCGCGGATATCCTCGGATGCTTTTGATAGAGAAATGATTGCGCGAGCCACCGCCTTGAGCGTGGAGAGTTCCGACTGGTGGAGGCGTGTTGGTGCCGTACTTGTGAAAGACGGAAAAGTGATACTCGAATCGTTCAATTCACACGTTCCAACCGAACACGCGCCGTATGCTCACGGCGATCCGCGTGACGTTGTGCAGGCAGGAACATCGCCGGAGATTTCAACGGTTCTTCATGCCGAGCAGCGATTGATTGTGGAAGCGGCAAAGCAGGGGATCTCGCTACAAGGCGCGAATATATATACGACGGTGTTTCCTTGTGCGATGTGCGCAAAAATGATCGCGTATTCCGGAATCGGAAAGTGCTTTTACGCGTCAGGACACGCTTCGCTAGACGGCGAAGCGGTGATGCGAGCGAACGGAGTCGAATTGGTAAAAGTTATCCGATCGGAAACGTAACTGTTTTCGCTATCCGTTTTCCGGATTTTAGTTTCGGAACAATCAGATGCATATGCAGGTGGCAAACCGTTGCGCCGGTGTAGGCGGTTTCTCCGAAGCGCATGGCGATGGCGCCGCCCGCAAGCTTGTATTTTTTTACGACAAATGACGCGAGCGTGGTGATGGATTTCCAGTCCGTTTGCGTGAGTTCCGTCAGTTTCTCCTTGTGGCTTTTTCCTATTATCAGGAAGTGGTGTTTGGAGTTTTTGTAGGGCCATGTTGACGGCGTGATGAACCATCCGCCAAGCCGCTTCAAAATCGGTTTTTTGTGATACCGGAAATTATCCGGACAAAACGGACACTTTGCCTCGTCCGCGATTTGATTTATCACGGCGCGATACTCTTTGCTTTTCGCAAATCGCGCATCAACGACTTTTTTCTTTCCCATACCATTAAACCGCGACCGGGATTTTCATTGGCGGAAGCGGATCGTAGTCCAGAAGTTCGAAGTCTTCAAATTTAAAATCGAAAATGTTTTTCACGTCAGGATTGATTTTAACACGAGGCAGAGTTTTTGGTTCGCGCGTAATCAACTCTTTCATGGCATCGACTTGGTCGAGGTAGATGTGCGTGTCAGAAAGCGTGTGTACGAATTCTTTCGGCTTCAGTCCGGTTACTTGCGCAACCATCATGAGCAGTAGTGAGTATTCCGCGATGTTGAATGGCACTCCGATCGGCACGTCCGCGCTTCGCTGGAAGAGATGCAGCGAAAGTTCGCCGTTCGCGTGGAAGAATTTGAAAAAACAGTGGCACGGAGCGACGAAAACGCGATCAGCATCAACCGGATTCCATGATGAGACGACGAGACGGCGAGAGTCGGGGTTTGATTTTAGATCGTCGATAAGCCGGCTGATTTGATCAACCGGTTTTTCGCCGCCGCCATCGAAAGCGCGCCATTGTTTGCCGTAAATTGGGCCGAGTTCGCCGGGAGGCAATCCCATTTTTGCGCAAATTTCCGGCGTTGCCCAAATGTCCCAAAAGTGAACGCCGTTTTTGTTCAG
The DNA here is from genome assembly GCA_038065635.1 of Patescibacteria group bacterium. GTDB lineage: Bacteria > Patescibacteriota > Patescibacteriia > 2-12-FULL-60-25 > 2-12-FULL-60-25 > JAHJFW01. Next base: position 3,025 of record JBBTQP010000021.1, read on the forward strand.
ATCAGCCGTGCTTGTGCTTCCGGATAGGAACCATAGAAGTTCGTAGACGAGCGATTTCCACGATCCTTTCAAACTTCGTGTCGTTATGAGAGGAAAGCCGTCGGCCATGTTGAATCGCATCTGATTTCCGCAGACCGCGATATTGCCAACGCCCTGTGGGTCGGATTTTTTTTGGCCGTTTTCGAGGACGTGTTTTACAAGGTCGAGATATTGTTTCATAGCGTGTATATACTACCTGCCATCCATCATCTCTTCAACCTTTCGTTCGAGTTCGTCAGGCGTTCCGGAATTATCAAGCGTAATATCAGCCAGCTCTTCAACAGGGCCGATCGTCACTTCTGTCGGCGCTTTTTCCAGCTCCATGAAGGATTCAAAAGTTCTGGTTGTCTCCCCGGCGTTTTCACCGCGCGCTTTTAGGCGTTCGTATCTTATTCCCGGCGGAACGGAAACGCAGACAAGTTGAAAATTACTTATGTCTTTCAACCCTTCCAAATCTCCGAGGCGGCGAAGTCCGTCCATTACTATTAGGGCTGACGTATCGTTTCGTATTTTTTGTAGTAACGCGAGTTTAAGAACATCTTGTCCGAATTCGTTGCGAAGTATTTCCGAAAGTTGGACTAGATTTTCTCGACTTTTTTCTACAAACAGTAGATCAAGAATCTCTCGAAGAACGTCGCTGAACCGATAGACCGAAGCGCCATACTTTTCTTTGAGAATTTTTGCGACGGTTCCTTTTCCGGAACCTTTGCGACCGACGAGACCGATGATGAGACGTTTCATATCGACCACAACCTTATCGAGAATGCAAAAACAGGGCAACCACCTCCCCTAACCCCTCCTTTCCGCCTGAGGCGGATCTGCCTCAGGCATGACGTAAGGAGGGGGATTGTCATTGTCCTCCCCCTTGCGAAGGGGGAGTTAGAGGGGGTTCTGCGCCCTTGTGTTTAACTCGCGTCCACCTTGATCGCCGGTCCCATCGTTGAAGTCAGAACCGCGTTCTTAATGAACACTCCTTTTGAGCTTGCCGGTTTTGCTTTGCGGATCGCTTCGATAATCGCCTTGGCGTTTTCTGCCAATTTTTCATTGTCGAGAGATGTTTTGCCGATCGTTTGATGAATGTTTCCGGTGGCGTCGTTTTTGATCGAGATTTTTCCGCGTTTCAATTCTTCGATCATCTTTTTCACGTTCGCGCTCACGGTTTCGGTCTTCGGGTTAGGCATCAGCCCTTTCGGTCCGAGTACTTTCGCGACCTTCGCCATTTTAGGCATCATGTCCGGAGTGGCGACCGCGACGTCAAAGTCGATTTTTCCGGTCGTAGCGATCTGCGCGATCAATTCCTCTCCGCCGACGATATCCGCTCCAGCATCAGTCGCTTCCTTTTCTTTATCCGCCGGAACGAACGCGGCGATTTTTTTCGTCTTGCCAGTCGAGTTTGGCATGACGAGCGTAATACGAACCTGCTGCTCGCCCTTTTTGGGGTCGATTCCAAGGTTCAAGTGAATTTCAACCGACCCGTCGAACTTGGTGGTCGATGTCTTCTTCACGAGATCGACCGCCTCTGCGACAGAGTAGGCCTTCTTAGGGTCAATGAGCTTTTTTAGCTCAGAATAGCGTTTAGAACGCGGCATATAGCTGTGGTGCAGTTGAGGTTAGTGACCCTGTCATATCCACCCAGAGTCTTTCCTCTCCCACGGTTATTGAATGAATGACGGGACTTTAGCGGAAATATGTGTGGCGGTCAAGAACTAAGCTCGTGCAGCGAAGCTAGGAACCCGTCTATTACTGCGTTGAAATCACCCAAATACTGGGACTCATCGGCTTTAATAATATACGTTGCTTTTTTCCCAACGTAATAATACGTGCCCGATAAGCCAGAAACGCCAAAGCAGCCTTCAGGGCTAGGCTTGCCTGCGCTAACGACGCACGGATCCTCTTGCTCTTTGATTGAAGCGTATTTTGTTTGTTTCAGATTCGTTGGTAGAGGCTCTTTTGGATCAGTCGTAGTGACGGTTATGATAGCACCTTGATTTGTGCACGGAGCATAAGGTTCACATCCTACTCCACCGTCAAGAATCATTTCGCCGGGATAGGTCTTGATTTGAACTGTATCCGAAATATCATCAGCTAAAACATCGACAAACCATCCTTTGGGATAGCTGAATTTCAAGCTAGAAAAGAATATCGAATCAACCGGCAGAAATTCCAAAGAGGTTGAATTTGCCGGAGCAGCTTCAGGAGCAGTCAGCTTCGTCTCAGTTGTCATTACTTTATTTTCTATGTCCGCGACTTTTCCGCTCAACGCGGCGTTATCTGTTTTAAGTGATGCGACGTCGGTTTTGATTCCTGTTGTGTCGCTGTTTATTTTGAAAAACAACAAACCGAATCCCGCGACAAGCAGGACGACGAGTAAGATGTGCCACACGAGCGATGGTACAGATAGCTTCATCGGAGCGCGGGACGGCGTTGGGGTTGGAGTTGGCGCTGGTGGCGTTGAGGGGGTTGGCATTAGGTCGGGCATAATGATTTTGGTAGCCCTTCGACAAGCTCAGGGACTATTTATTTCCTGAGTGAAATCGAAGGAATACGATAATATAAATAAAAGATAGCGTCAGTATACCAAAAAGAGCGCCGGAGCGCTCTTTTGTCTTTAGTCTTATGTTTACACGACCGTCAGTCCCATCTGCTTCGCGGTTCCTTCGACTTGCCGCATGGCAGCTTCGACAGTGTGGCAGTTGAGATCCGGAAGTTTCTTTTCTGCGATTTCTTTGATTTGCGCTTTTGTGATTTTTCCAATTTTGTCTTGCAACGGTTTGGCCGATCCTTTTTGGATCCCCGCGGCTTTCTTCAACATTTCCGCAACAGGCGCGATCTTGGTGATGAAGTCGTAAGTGCGATCTTCGTACACGGTCATGACGATCGGTACTACTTCGTCGCGGCGTTCGGCTGTGGCGTCGTTGAATTTTTTGCAAAATTCCGCGATGTTAAGACCGTGAGGCCCTAGCGCGGTTCCGACCGGCGGGGCAGGAGTGGCTTTACCGCCGATGATTTGGAGCTTAATAATTGTTTTGACTTTTTTAGCCATATTATCTTTATGTCATTGCGAGGAGGCTTGTGCGACGTGGCAATCTTGTTTGATTAGATTGCCGCGCGCGTTTAGTTTATGCGCTCGCAATGACTATTTATGTTCGTGAATGATGTTCTCGAACGGCGAGAAGCGCGTCGTTCGAGAAATCATCCCGATTCGTTTGGGAGTTTATTTCGTGTGATTTGCCGTAGGCGTGCGAGGACGTTGACAATTCCCTAAAAGGAATCCGCAGCGAGCCGAAGGCAAATCACACGAAATAAACTATATCTTCTTAACTTGCGTAAAGTCCAACTCGAGCGGGGTTTCTCTTCCGAACATTGAGACGAGCACTTTAACCTTTCCGCGTGCGCCGTCAATCTCGTTAACCTTTCCTTCAAAGCCCTTGAACGGACCGTCGCCGATTTTAACAGGCATACCAGGTTGAAGGTCGATGGAAAATGCAGGTTCTTCGGCCGAACCCATGCGCTCGAAAAGATTTACAACCTCTTGTTCCGAGAGAGGGGAAGGGGTTGTTCCTGTGCCGATGAATCCCGTTACGTTCGGAGTATTTCTCACTACGTACCATGAGTCGTCGGTTACGGTCATTTCTACTAATACGTAACCCGGGAAGATTTTTTCCTTGACGAGTTTTCGTTTTCCGTTTTTGATCTTTATCTTTTTTTCCGTGGGCACGAGCACCTGAAAAATTTTGTCGCTCATCCCGAGCGTGGCGATGCGGCGTTTAAGACTATCCGTCACATTTTCCTCATAACCCGAATAGGTATGGATCGCATACCAACGACGGCCAAGGTTTGATGTTTGTTTTGCCATAGCGTTATTGTTTCGGGGTTGTTTCCGCTTTTGGTTCCGAAAAATCCAAGACCGGAGTTACGGTTGAGCTTGTAACTTCGACTTGCGGTTGTTCCGTTGGCTTTTGTTCTTCGCTGGCAGAGGTGTTTTGCCGCGAAGCCAGACCTGCCTCGACGAGACGCGTGAGACCGGAATCAAGCAACACGAAAAATCCTGCAAGCGAGGCGCTGATAGCGACAACGAGTACGCCATATCGGATTGTGTCCGGGCGTGACGGCCATGTCACTTTTTTAAGTTCCGCGACGGATGAGCGGAGATACGTAACGATTGTATTGATGAGTTTCACAGATTTTGTACCTTTCTAAAAAGCCCTTCCCGGGCTAATGAACCCACGATAGCACGGATTTATGAGATTGGCAAGATTCGGATCAAATGTCCAAGTTCGCATTCTTGGCGTGAGTTTGGATGAATTTTTTGCGAGGCGCAACGTCCGCACCCATGAGGATGTCGAAAGTTTCGTCAGCCGCGGTCGCGTCCGTGATAGTAACCATTTTCATCACGCGGTTTGCTGGGTTCATTGTGGTTTCCCAAAGCTGATCCGGATTCATTTCTCCAAGACCCTTGTAACGCTGTATGGAAATGCCGCCGATTTTCGTGATATCTTCCCCCTCCTGTGATTCGGCTTCCGCTGGGTCGTTTTCGGTTTTCGCGACAAGCTCCTTTGTTTTTGATTTTTGAAATTCGCTCACTATCGCGTCGCGTTCAACTTCCGAAAAAGCGTAGCGCGCGTCTTTCCCTTTTGCCACGCGGAACAGAGGCGGTTGCGCGATGTAAAGGTGGTTTGACGTTATTATGTTCGGGAAGTAGCGATAGAATAAAGTGAGAAGAAGCGTGCGGATGTGTGCGCCGTCAACGTCCGCGTCGGTCATAATAACTATGCGGCCATAGCGAAGTTTTTCTATGTCGAACATTTCACCTATGTTCGTACCGAGCGCGATGATAAGATTTTTGATTTCATTGTTCGCGAGCATCTTGTCTAGACGCGCGCGTTCCACGTTTAGGATTTTTCCGCGAAGTGGGAGTATGGCCTGGAAATTTCTGTCGCGTCCTTGTTTTGCCGAACCTCCGGCCGAATCGCCCTCAACGATGTAGAGTTCGCAATTCGCCGAATCTCGGCTGGAACAGTCCGCGAGTTTGCCAGGCAACGTAAAACCTTCGAGCGCGCCTTTGCGTAAAACCGTATCTCTCGCGGCTCTTGCGGCGGCTCTCGCGCGTTGCGCGAGAACGCATTTACCGATGATGCCTTCGGCGTCGCGCGGATGTTCCTCCAAAAAAGTCGCGAACGTTTCAGTCATCACGGTTTCCACGTATCCGCGAACCTCGGGATTTCCAAGTTTCGCTTTTGTCTGTCCTTCGAATTGCGGTTCTGGAATTTTAATTGAAATAACCGTGGTCAATCCCTCGCGAACGTCTTCTCCGGAAAGGTTGTCGTCCTTCTCTTTAAGAAATCCTTTTGCGCGAGCGTAGTTATTAAGTACGCGCGTCAAAGCAGATCGAAAACCGGCTACGTGCGCGCCGCCTTCCGGGTTATAGATGTTGTTGGTGAAAGCGTAGAGACTTTCCGCGTAATCTTCCGTGTATTGAACTCCGATTTCTATCGTCGCTTGTTCGATGGATTTTTCTGCATAGAACACGTTGTCGTGTTTCGCGTGTTTCGTGTGGTTCAGATGACGGACGTACGAAGCCACGCCGCCTTCGAAATAAAATCCGTATACGCCGAAAGGCGCCTTGCGCGCGTCCACCACCGTCAGCTTTATTCCTTTAGTCAGATAGCATTGCTGGCGGAGGTGTTCGAGAATGCGATTGAAATCGAATTCAACCTCCGTAAAAATCGTGGTATCCGGTTTGAATGTTACTTTGGTCCCGTGATTTTTGCTTTTGCCGATTTGTTTAACCTTCCCTTGTGGTTTTCCGCGTTCGTATCGATGTTTATACATCCCGCCGTCGCGTTCCACGGTAACTTCTAGCCACTCGGAAAGCGCGTTAACCACAGAAACGCCTACGCCGTGAAGTCCGCCGGAAACTTTATATCCGCTTTCGTCCCCGCCGAATTTTCCTCCGGCGTGGAGTTTTGTCATGACGAGTTCGAGAGCGGAAACTTTGTATTGCTTGTGCGTTTCAACCGGAATGCCGCGGCCGTTGTCGCTGACCGAAACCGTGCCGTCGTCATTAAGAGTGACGATAACATGGTCGGCGTGGCCGGCCATCGCCTCGTCGAACGAGTTGTCTACGACCTCCCACACAAGGTGATGGAGACCATCCGGTCCGGTCGACCCGATATACATCCCAGGACGCTTGCGTACGGGATCCAGTCCTTCAAGAACGGTTATTTGTTCCGCGCCGTATGCGCCGCCTTTCGGCTTCTTTTCATTTTTTACCATGGCAGGATTTTACATCCTGCAACGTACTTTGCCAAGGGGATGTATAGTGTCATTCCCGTGAAGACGGGAATCCAGAATAAGAGGAAATATTCACATTGTATCCTGGATCCCCGCCTTCGCGAGGATGACAAAAGATGGTTTTGCATCGGTCTCTGCGTGAGGACATTTCATGCTATACTATTCACATCATGCCGCCGAATAGTGCCCAGCTTGGGAGTGGGTTTACGGAAGGCGAATTGAAGTTCGCGTCGTTTTGGGTTCGCAATCGAATTCCGCTTCGAAGATTTGGATACGGATTTCTTATTTTGGTGAACGCGATCGTTTGGCTGTACTCGGCTTGGGGATTGTTGGATGCTTATGCAATTTCATATCCGCGTGAATCAAGACTTACGCAAGATATCGCGACCAATCAGTTGACGCTCGAGTCTCTTTTGCACGACCAACCACAGCCGGTGGCGACCGGCAACGCGCAGGTTTTTGAAGGCACGGAAAATCGGTTCGATATGGCGGTGGACGTCCAAAATCCGAACGAACAATGGTGGGCGGAATTTAATTACAGATTCAATTTGTCCGGACAACAGACTCCATTAAGGAATGGGTATCTAATGCCTGGGAGTGCCATCACGTTGACGGAGATCGGTTTTCGTCCGCGTGAAAGGGGAGGAACGGCCGCGCAATTGGAAGTTGAAAATATCCGTTGGCATCGTGTTGATCCGAACGTTGTCGGCAGTCGCTATGCTGACTACGCGCTACAACGGTTCAACGTTGCGTTTGAAAACGCCGTTACCAAGACCGGCGGTCAAGTCGGTACGCAATCTTCCGGAAGAACATCGTTCGACGTTGTTAACCGAGGTTCGTTCGGATATTGGGCAATGGATTTGGTTGTGAAGTTGTATCGCGGTAGCAGCGTTGTTGCGATCAATAAACTTACTTTGACAAATGTCGCGCCCGGAGAAACGCGTCATATCGACATAGACTGGTTTGGAAAACTTCCGTCAATCAGCCAGACCGAGATTATTCCGATTATCAATTTGTTAGATCCGAATGCCTATCTTCCGACCGAGTATTTTAGGAAATAGATGCGCGGTTTTCGTTCTCATGGCAAAGTGCTGAAATGAAACGCGGCTTGGAACAATTCGCGAGGTTTGATTGGATTCTTCTTCTTTCGTCTTTGACTCTGACCGTCATCGGCCTTTTGGCGATATATGGTTTAAGCGTATCGAGAGAATCGTTGGATTTTTTTCAATTCAAAAAGCAGTTAATAGCCGCGATAATCGGATTGACACTTGTTTTTGGGTTCGCATTTTTTGATTATCGCCACATCAAGGCGTTCGCGTTGCCGATCTACGCGGCTGGACTTGCGGTGCTTGGAAGCGTTCTTATTTTTGGTACGACCATTCGCGGAACGCGAGGATGGTTCGTGCTTGGAAGTCTTTCTTTTCAACCGGTGGAAATTGCAAAAATATTGCTCGCGATTTTCCTTGCGTTTTATGTTTCAAAACACACGCATCGAAGAATCGGATTGGTCGCGTTTTTCGGAAGCGCGTTAGCCACAGGTTTATACGTCGGCCTAGTTTTGCTTCAGCCGGATTTCGGTTCCGCCGCTGTGATGATCGCAATGTGGCTCACCGTTGTTTTTTTTGCGGGCATTCCGCGTCGCGCCGCAATCGCTCTCGTCCTTTCTTTTGTCGCCATCTCCGGTTTGGTTTGGCAGGTGGGTTTGAAGCCGTATCAGCGTGAGCGGCTTGTTTCGTTTTTCGATCCAACGTATGACACGCGCGGCGCCGGATACAACGTGACGCAAGCGCGAATCGCAATAGGATCCGGTGGATTATTCGGGAAGGGGATCGGCGAAGGATCACAGTCCCGTCTTCGATTTTTGCCGGAAGCCACGACTGACTTCGTATTTTCCGTGCTTGGTGAAGAACTTGGATTCGTCGGAGTAACGTTCGTACTTCTGCTTTTTGGAACGCTGTTTTTTAGATTGGTTCATATCGCGTCCGCAGTCGACGATCCGTTTCCGCAGCTGCTTCTAATTTCGATTCTTGCGTCTTTCCTTTTCCATCTCATCATCAATGCAGGAATGAATCTCGGCATAATGCCGGTGACCGGAATCCCTCTTCCATTCGTTTCCGCCGCCCCGTCATCTCTCGTTGTCGCGTTTATCAGTGTCGCGCTCGCGGAGATGATTGCGGTCGAGAGGCAGCCGGCGACGTTTAGGTGAATCATATAATAAGTAGCGTTGGAACGGTTTTGAGGTGAATGCTGCGTTAAGTTTCAACATTCAAAGAATATCGTTGTTACCATTGTTCATGTGGATAAATTTGTTTGCGCACTTTCTATTTATTTTCTATAATATTAGTATGGTAACAAAAAAGCAAAAACAGGTCCTCGATTTTATTTTTGATTATCAGGAACGCAAGGGATACGCTCCCTCGCTAGACGAAATACGTAAGAAATTCAAACTCGCGTCGGTTTCAACAGCTCATTTTCATATTTCAAAGCTACGTGATCTTGGGTATTTGACAAAGGAAGACAACAAGTCCCGTTCTATTGATGTCGTAGGGCGTGAATCTATGGTTAAAATTCCCCTTTTGGGGACTATTGCCGCAGGGCAGCCAATTGAAGCGATCCGAGTAAAAGAAATGATAGCAATCCAGAAAAGTAAACTTCCTCAATCATCGGAAGTTTATGCTCTTCGCGTTGTCGGCAACAGTATGATTGATGAAAATATCAACGATGGCGATGTTGTTTTGATTAAGCGGCAGGAAACCGCCGATAATGGACAGAAGGTGGTTGCTCTCATAGATAATCACGAAGCGACACTCAAGAGATTTTATAAAGAGAGGGGGCATATTCGTTTACAGCCAGCAAATAGAAATATGGAACCGCTTATTTTCAAAAACGAGCTGGATGTTTCTATACAAGGTATCGTTCTTGATGTTATTCGCGAAGAAGGAACTGCCACAATTCAATTACCCGAATACAAAAAAACTGAAAAATATAGAGAATTGCCGCTAAACAAAATTCTTTGCGGAGATGCGGTTGAGGTATTAAAGAAAATACCTTCAAATTCCGTGGATTTAGTAGTAACCTCACCACCCTATGATGATATAAGAACCTATAATGGTTTTTCGCTGAATTTGCCAGCCGTCGGGAAAGAGCTGCATCGCGTTTTAAAAGATGGGGGCATTGTCGCAATGGTTATCCAGGATTCAACTCGTAATTTTGGGAAAACACTAACATCATTTAAAACGATTATAGATTGGTGTGACAATGCTGGTTTTAAACTTTTTGAAACTGTAATTTACAGAAAATATGGGACAGAGGGAGCGTGGTGGACAAAACGGTTTCGTGTTGATCACGAATATATGCCAATTTTCCTAAAAGGGGACCGTCCCGCCTATTTTAATAAAGAGCCCTTAAAAGTTCCCTCGAAGCATGGTGGAAAAACGATGACAGGAAGTGGTAATCGCCGTACAGATGGAACAACGACAAAAACTATTACACGGGAGATAAATGCAATGAAGTGTAGAGGAACCGTGTGGGATTATTTGAATGCCGGAGATAAAAATCCGCTCAAACGAAAACATCCTGCGACATTTCCAGACAAAATCCCAACGGATTTTGTTCAATGTTTCTGTCCTTCAAATGGCGTTGTTCTTGACCCGTTTATTGGTTGCGGTTCAACCGCCGTCGCAGCAAAACAATTAGGCCGAAACTATATAGGCATAGATATTTCAAAGGAGTATTGCGAACTAACCGAGGAGCGATTGAAAGCGGTTGGAAATTCCTTATTTGAATAATTCAGCTTTTACTTATTCAAGCGTGTATTCAATTCTATTACTTGCTGTCATGGCAAGCGAAAACGGATTTTGATCAAACAATGTCTTGTAAGTTTGATTATTGAGGCGGGTGCTAGCAGTTGTTGATTCGCCAGACAACAATCCCTTTTGAAGCATTTTAATGTCAAAGTTGCCCCAATTCCATTTTCTATCTAGATACTGCCACCCCATCATCACCGCAACCTCTCGTATAAAACCTTGAACTCTTTGGGCCTCTGCTGAATGAATGTCGAAAGAGGAACCATTATTTGTTAAGTTGATTTTTGCACCTTGACCGTTGGTTATTTTAAGCTTGTGTCCAGTCCTTTTATTATTTCCACCATGAACAAAATTTGTGCCGTCGAAATATCCAGTTGCGTTGAAGCTATCTCGAATAACAAAAAATCGCTGAAGGTATTGCATTATTTGATAAAAATTAAGATTGGTCTCGCATAGAAACTTATGGAGGATGTGTGTATTTTGGTTTATTTTTAGATAATTGATCCAATCAAGACAATTTTCCGGATATCCAAAAAGGTTGTTACCTACTCCATCAGCAAAAAGTAGCGGGCTGATAGCATCGTCTTGAATATCGTTAATTACTCCGGCACCCTGTAGGATGCTCAACAGCAAATGAATTGTTCCAAAAGGGTACTTTCGTTGAAAAGCATTTTTTCCATCAAACCCCCTTAACATATTTGGCTGGAGACACGCATCAAAATTACGATTGTTGACAACAAGATTACGGTTATACTCGATTAGGTGATTCCCGATACTTCCTACGCTTGGTCTATTAATTTCCATATCAAGGAAAACACACTCGTTAACATCTACTCCTCTTTTAGAGATTAAAATTTTTCCATCGTAGAATCCCGCAACTTCCCAATTGAGGAAGTTTGTAACCAAAAGCCCAGCCAGAAAACCGTCACTATCTGGGCTAAGAATACAATATCGATCTCTTGCTGTAACCCAAGGAAATTGCGTGATTAAGGCAGCATAATCAATCATAGTATTCTCCGATTGCACTGTTTGGATTTGTGACATCATATTTTACTTCACGAAGTAATCCAGAGATTTATTATAAATTTTCGCGAATTCTTTCAATTGCAGTACGTCAAAACGCCTTTGTCCCGATTCAATTTTTGAAATATAAGATTGGGTTTTACCGAGCATTTTTGCAGCTTCAACCTGCCCAAGACCAGCATTAATACGCGCTTTCTTTAGGCGTTCAACAATCGCATTGTGCTCTTTTGTGTATATCGCTTTAGGCATTGTTCATGCAGTATATTATTCCATTTTGTTATATTCCAAACTGTCATACGACGTATATTGCCGTTTCACTATCCGTTATCCCATGCTACGATTTCTTCATTATGGATCATGCGCATTCATCGCAGCTTCTCGTCCACTGCCCGCTGTGTCAGGCCATGTATAAGAATGAAGAGGTTCGGTTGCTTGGCGAACGCGGACAGACGCGGCTTTTTCATTGCTCCTGCCTTGCGTGCGGCCATGCCATGCTCGCGATTATTCTTGAAACTCAAGGATCCATCTCTTCCGTCGGCGTGGTCACGGATCTGGAAGCGCACGATGCAATGAGATTCCGCAGCGCCGCCCCCATTTCAGACGACGATTGCATTAGAGCGCATAGAACGCTCGAAGAAGAAAGCGCGGATTTTTGCAAGGAATTGTTGAAGGTGTAGTTTCCATTGACAGCCGTTCAATATTGTCGTATGGTTGGGCGACTTTTATGACACTTGCATTAACCGCGGTAAGCCGCACAGAGACTGGGCGCCAAGCCACAAAGGTACGTAATTCCGGGAATATCCCTGCCGTTATTTATGGCAACGGGATCGCTTCACGTAACGTAACCTTGGGCGTTTCAGAGTTTCGAAAGGTATATCGAGCAGCAGGTAAGTCGACGTTGCTCGATGTCGCCATTGACGGCGCAGAACCTCTCAAGGCCTTGATCCAGGAAGTTCAGCCAAATCCTTTGACGCTCGAACCACAGCACGTTGATTTGCGTCAGATCAAAATGGATGAGGAATTGACCATCGAAGTTCCGCTTGAATTTATTAATGAAGCTCCTGCCGTTAAAGAACTCGCCGGTACTTTTGTGCACGCGCTTGATACGGTTAAGGTGCGATGTTTGCCCGCGAATCTTCCACACGAAATTCAGGTTGATATTTCATTGCTCAAGACTTTCGAAGATACGATCACTGTTGCGGATCTTAAGCTCCCTTCCGGAGTTAAGATTATCGACGAGGGTGATATCGTTCTTGCGACCGTAACGCCGCCTCTCACCGAAGACCAGTTGAAGAAACTTGAAGAAGGCACTGCCATCGATATTACAGCCGTGAAAACCGAAGCTGAAGAGAAGAAAGCGGAGAAAGAAGCCGAGGAAGCCGCCACCGCAGCTGCGGAGGAAGCTCCAAAAGCCCCCAAAGCATAAACATACGTGGTATTATTTTCGGCATGAGAAAACGATTTTTTTCGCATGTCTGAAACTCGTCGCGTAAAGATTTCATTTGCAACGCTCATGAAGCGATCATGGCCCGTTATCGCTTTGGCGGGTTTTTTGATTTTCGTTCTCGCCGCGCTCACGATCGCAATCATAATCAACACGCATCCGTTTCAAAAAAAATCAGGACCGGACGGAAAAGATATCGTAGTCCCGACAACCACGGCGCGCGAGTTGGTTCCTCGCATGTTGGATGGAGTGCAAGTGCCGTTCGAAGAAGCTGCACTGCAGCCGTTTGCCGTGATGGTAGAAAATTCGCCTGACGCGTGGCCGCTTGTCGGATTGGCTAAAGCGAATCTCGTAATCGAGGCGCCGGTTGAAGGAAATATTACGCGTTTTCTCGCGGTGTTTGATGCGACTACGACCGTTGATCAGATAGGTCCGGTTCGTAGCGCGCGGCCGTATTTTGTGGATTTCGCAAACGGACTTCAGGCGGTTTACGCGCACGTCGGAGGGAGTCCCGAGGCGCTAAGTTTGATTCACGTGCTTTCTTCTTTTAGAAATTTGGATGAGTTTTCCAGCGGTAAATATTTTTGGCGATCGTCGAAGCGTGCCATGCCTCATAATACATATACTCGAATTGATTTGTTGCGTTCTGCCGCGGAAGACAAGGATTGGTTAACGGCCCCGTTTCGTCCATGGCGTTACGCATCATCATCCGAATCCGGCGATGTTCGTGAGCTCACGGTTCCATATCCAGGAGTTTTTTCAGTGCGATGGTCATATAATTCCTCCACGGGACAGTATCAACGTTTTCAAGCGAAATCCGAACAAAAAGATGCTGACGGGGCTTCTGTAAAAGCTGCGAACGTTGTGATTTTTTATTCCGAGTCCCAAGTTTTGGATGATTTGGGACGGCTGCGTATTCGAACGACTGGGACAGGAAAGGCGAAGCTTTATAGGAATGGAACGCAGAAGGAGATTGTTTGGCGCCGAAGGTCGGGTGAATGGATTTCGTTCGAGGCGGTTGACGGATCGACCGTGGAATTCGCGCCTGGAACCACATGGATCGAAGTAGTGACTACGTCGGCGAAAAATGGTAGTTTGTAGTGAGGAATCTCACACTATGAATAATAACTTCTCTCGCTGCGGAACTCGCTGCGCTCAAACAGTCCTCGCTTCGATAAGTTATTATCCATAGTGTGAGATTTTTTATGCCTATCTCAAAAAAGATTATCAAGAAACGTTCATATCTCATTCGCGGAGGCGAGCCACTTCGTGGAGAAGTTCGCGTGCCTGGCGCTAAGAATGCGGCAACGAAAGAATTGGTCGCATCCCTGCTCGCGGATTCTCCTGTTACGCTCCACAACGTTCCGGAAATAGGGGACGTGGACGTGACTCTGGAAATGCTTTCCGCTCTCGGCGCGAAGGTTTCATTTAAGAAAGGAATGGCTATTGTAGACGCGCGTCGTTTGAAAACGGAAAAAGTTGCTGAAGCTTTCAGCCGAAAAAATCGCATACCTATTTTGTTGCTCGGGCCGCTTCTTCATCGTTTTGGCAAGGCAATGATTCCTGCGCTTGGCGGATGTACGATAGGAGCTAGGCCCATTGATTTTCATCTTGCCGCGTTGGAAAAAATGGGAGCCGTGATCGTGTGCGATAAAGGTTTTTACACTGCTACAACCAAACGATTGAAAGGCGCGATCATCGATCTTCCATTCCCGTCCGTAGGCGCGACGGAGAACGTGATGCTCGCCGCCGTAAAAGCAAAAGGGACGACCATAATCCGAAATGCCGCGGTTGAGCCGGAGATTATGGATCTTGCCGTTTTGTTGCAGTCCATGGGCGCGATCATCAATTTGGACGTGAATCGTACATGGGTGATCGAAGGAGTGGAATCATTGCATGGCGCCGAGCATCGCGTGATTCCGGATAGAATCGTGGCCGCGTCATTCATGGTTGCGGCTGCGATAACCGGAGGCGACGTGTTTATTCGCGACGCGCGTCAGACAGATTTGCTTTCATTTCTGAACGCGCTTCGACGCGTTGGAGTTCCGTTTGAGATTCAAGAGGACGGGATTCGCGTTGTAGGGGCGCATGGTGATGCGCCCTTGCGTCCTGTCGTTATTGAAACGGACGTTCATCCCGGATTCATGACTGATTGGCAGCAGCCGTTCGTGATGTTGCTGACGCAGGCCAAAGGCGTGTCCATGGTTCATGAAACAGTTTATGAAGAGCGGTTCGGATATACGGACGCGCTAGTAAAAATGGGAGCAAACATTCAACTTCATCGCGAATGTTTAGGCGGAAAACCTTGCAGATTCGTCAACCAAGATTATCGTCACAGCGCGGTCATCGTCGGACCCACTCCGCTCAAAGCGGCAGTGATCGTCATCCCGGATCTTCGCGCCGGTTTTTCATATTTGATAGCCGCGCTTATCGCAAAAGGAGAATCAAAACTCACCGGCGTCGAACTGATCGAACGAGGGTACGAGGATATTATTGGGAAGCTGAAAGGATTGGGAGCGGATATTGAGGTGCTGTAGAATTGTGTCATTCCCGTGCAGACGGGAATCCAGATACAAAAGGAAATATTCACCTTTGATACTGGATCCCCGCATTCGCGAGGATGACAGAATGGAGTGATTAGGCCGGAAAGTTTCAGTAGTATATTTCCATAACCCTGTCTCGTTTCGCTAGATCCTTGTGAATTTGGATTTTCATTTTCGTAAAAAGCGACTTCGCCAGCGTGCGGAGTTTTTTTGTTTGTGGAGGATCGTATTCCAAAAAGAGATTGAAGAAGGGGAGGCGGCTCGACGCGAGTTGTCGTAGGAATTTTTCAATAAGTTTTAATCCGTCTTTTCCGGCGAACAGTGCGGAAGACGGTTCGTATTTCACAACGTCAGTATCCATCTTTGTTTTATCGCTCGCAGGAAGATACGGAAGATTCGCCGTGATAATCAGTCCACCTTCTCTAATTCGCGCGAATAAGGGTAAGAGAGAAGGAGAGAGGAGGTCGGCTTTTAGGAAGGAGATGTTTTTTGCTTTAAGGCGCTTTGCGTTTTTTTTGGCGAGCGCGATGGCGGAGGATGAAATGTCGGTTGCAATAACGTGAGATCTTGGAAGATTTTTTGCGATCGCGAGCGCGATGGCGCCGGATCCGGTACCCACGTCCCAGATCGTAGGGGCG
>JBBTQP010000021.1:18911-20007 GCA_038065635.1 Patescibacteria group bacterium
CGGAATCAGCGCGCGTTTGTCCGTAATAAGTCGCAATCCGTAAAACTCCTTTTCACCGAGAATATACGCGACCGGTTCATGTCTCCGTCGTCGAGCGACAAGTTTTTTGAATTTCACTGAGCACTGAGAACTGAGAACCTTATCGCTATGTATCTTCATCCACGCCCTATCTTTTTTCAACACATGCGCCATCAAAATCTCCGCCTCAAATCGCCCGAGATACCGGTCTTCCTCGCAAACGATTTTTTTTGGCTGAAGCTCGGCCGCGGCGCGTTTCAGCAATTCGGAGATGGTCATGGG
The DNA here is from genome assembly GCA_038065635.1 of Patescibacteria group bacterium. Lineage (GTDB taxonomy): Bacteria > Patescibacteriota > Patescibacteriia > 2-12-FULL-60-25 > 2-12-FULL-60-25 > JAHJFW01. Next base: position 19,212 of record JBBTQP010000021.1, read on the forward strand.
GTTAGTGTAGCAAAAAACTCCCGATCGAGAGTTTTTTTCATGGTGGACGTTGGAGGGTTCGAACCTCCGACCTTTCGAATGTGAATCGAACGCTCTAACCAACTGAGCTAAACGTCCTTGATTTTACTATGGTAGCCCTTCGACAAGCTCAGGGACTAATATTTTATTGTGCGTGAAGGATATCCTAAGTCGGATTTACGGACAAGGTTTTTATTTCTCCTTCCATTTCGCCAAGAAGTCCGAACTGGACCAGAGTTTTGGTTCGCCGATTCCGGTTTCGATTGTGATTCCGAGTTCCTGACAAACGTCCCATTCGGGTATGGTCTCAGGAGAGAATCTGTCTCCGCCTTTTGTGAAAACGTGCGGACGGATTTTTCGTAACGCTTCGCGCACTGTCATGTCATTTTCAATCTCAAATGGCACAACCAGATCCGCTCCTCGTGCGTAAGACATTATTCGACATCTGGTTTGTACGTCTTGAAACGGCCGTCCTTTTTTCGCGCTTAAAAAAGCGTCGCCGTTCACGATCACGACAACAGTGTCGCCGAATTTTTTTGATTCGGATATCACGCTCAAGTGTCCCGGATGAACAGGATCGTATCCGCCGGAAGTGCAGACTATTTTTCCGAGTTCATCGCGATGAATATCGAAATAGTCGAAATCGACGATAAGGGCCGGGAGGTGGGAGTTCATGAAGTTAATAGAGTCTATCAGGTTTTGGAGGACTATCAAGTTTCTCGTCATTGCGTAGCCAATATACTAAAAGGCGCGGCAATCTAATAGAAGAAAATTATTA
>JBBTQP010000022.1:0-11379 GCA_038065635.1 Patescibacteria group bacterium
GGGGTTATTACCCGAATTTGTATCTCCTACTCTTACAGTGCCGCGTCCCAAAATCGCCTCCAGCTCTCGCACGAGATTCGAATCGAATCTTACGCGGGATGAGGATTTTATGATACGCGGGCCGTTTACATCGTCTATGGAAAAATACACGGGGACGTCGCCGGAGTGCGCATCAAGAATTTTACGAAGATGGATGAGAACCGTATCCGGCAATTTCGCCTTAACACGAAGCGTCACCGCACCGGTCAGATTTCCGACGTTGGACGTCGGAGGTTGGACGTCGGAGGTTTCGGGCGGTTGGGCGCCGTCGGCGCGGACGGATTCTAGGTTGTCCGGAGTCAACTCGAACGCGTTCTCGACAAGCATGTGCAACGTATCGTCTTTTTTGGATAGGCGGCCACTCACTTGCAGAATTTTATCCTCTTCCCACAATTCCGGTCGCTCTTGATACACGCGTGGAAAAACTACTGCCTCGATATCACCGCTGCCGTCTTCCAGCTTCGCGAAAACCATTGGCTCGCTGTTTTTGGTAAGGATTTTTTTCGCAACAGTAACGATCCCGCCGATTCGCAAATTCTTTTTCTGCGTCTGTGCAGGCAAATCGGAAATTTTTATCAAATGACCGGCGAGACGTTCCGCGTATTCTTGAAACGGATGCGCTGTGACGTACAGTCCTAATAATTCTTTTTCCCACGAAAGAATTTCGCGCATCGTGGCTTGAGGCGCCGACTTGAGTTGGATTCCCACGGATACTGACTCCGGAGCTGCGCCGAAAAGATTCGACTGTCCGGACGAAAGCTCGTGCGCGATCCGCTTGTGATAATCGATAAGTCCGTCAATGTTGAAATATAGCGAGTTCCTGTCTCCAAAACGATCGAGTGCGCCTGATCTGATTAGGCATTCCAGCGACTTTCGATTGACGGCTTTCGGTGGGACTCGCGTGATAAAATCACGCAAATCCTTATACTGCCCGGACGTCTTACGTTCCGCCACCATCAACTCAACGATATCCTCTCCCAATCCTTTGATGGCACGAAGGCCGAACCGAAGTTTATTCGTCCCTTTAACCACGGAAAATCCCGCGAAAGATTCGTTTATATCCGGAGACAACACCTCTAAGCCCATTCGTCGACACTCTTCTACTTCGATCGTGATGCGATCGAGATTTTGCGAGTCGGAGTTTAACAGCGCTGCCATGAAACATTCAGGCCAGTGCGCTTTGAGATACGCGGTTTGATAAGCAATCAGCGCGTAGCAGGCGGCGTGCGATTTATTGAATCCGTATGCAGCGAATTCCTCGAACTGCGTAAAAATGCCCTCGGCGGTTTTTCTTTCAACATCGTTTTTCACGGCACCGTCGATAAACTTCTGGCGCATCTCGGCCATGAGCTTCGCGATTTTCTTTCCCATGGCTTTGCGGAGAGTATCCGCCTCGCCGCCGGTAAATCCGCTCAAGTCTTTTGACACTTGCATGACTTGTTCCTGATACACCGGAATTCCGTAAGTATTTTTCAGCGCATTCTCCAAAAGCGGATGCGCGTAAGAAATCTTTTCCTTGCCGTGTTTACGCGCGATGAAAGACTCTATAAATTGCATCGGGCCTGGGCGATACAACGCGACCATGGCTATGATGTCTTCTATTGCCGACGGTTTCAATTCGCGGATGTACTTTTTCATTCCCTCGGATTCGAGTTGGAAAACTCCGGTCGTATCGCCACGGCCCAGAAGTTCAAAAGTTTCAGAATCACCTAACGGGATCTCGTCGATATCCACAATAGTGCCGTGAACGGCCTCGATGATCTCGATTGCCTCGCGAATAATAGTAAGGTTGGATAGCCCGAGAAAATCCATTTTGAGCAAGCCGATGACTTCCGCCGAATGAAGCGAGTATTGAATAACCTGTTCAACGTCGCCTCCCTGCGCTTTTTGCAAAGGCGCAAATTCCACGAGTGGCCGTGGCGCGATAACGACACCGCACGCGTGCTGCGACGCGTGACGCGCCGTGCCTTCGAGTCTTATCGCGAGATCGATGAGCCGCTTAGACTTAGGGTCGCCTTCGTATATGGCTTTCAATTCCAAATTTTCTTTTATCGATGTCGCGAGAGGAATGTGTCTGCCTTGAACAGGGGGCGGTATTGCTTTGGCCACGCGATCAACTTCCTGAAACGTCCATCCGAGAACGCGGCCGACATCGCGAACCGCGGCGCGAGCGGCCATGGTTCCGAATGTAATGATTCCTGCAACTCGATCACGGCCGTATTTTTCCGAAACATATTCGATGACGTCCTTGCGCTTAACATCGTCGAAATCCATATCGATATCAGGCAAGGAAATACGGTCGGGATTCAAGAACCGCTCAAAAAGCAAACCGTAACTTAGCGGATCAAGGTTGGTGATGAAAAGAGAATACGCGACAATTGAACCTGCCGCGGATCCGCGTCCGGGACCCACTATGACTCCGCGCTCTTTCGCGAAATTCACGTAATCCTGAACGATTAAAAAGTACGAAGCAAAACCCATCCGCTCAATGGTTTGAAGTTCGAACGCGAGACGTTCGGCGGCTTCGCTCGGCACGCCGTTCGGATAACGCTTTTTTATTCCTATTTCGCAAAGTTCGCGAAGATAAGAATCCACGGTTTTTCCTTCAGGAACTTCGAAAGTCGGGAGATAATTGTTTCCAAGCTCCAATTTAACATTGCACCGATCGGCGATTACGCGCGTATTCGCGACGGCTTCCGGAATGTCTGCGAAAGCAGCGACCATTGTATCCGGCGACGCGAGCGAGTGATCCGTTCCGGAAATGGAATAGCGGTTGTTGTCCGATAAAAGTTTCCCGTCGTGAATGCACTGAAGGACGTCCTGTGCCTCGGTATCGTCTTGCTGAAGATAGTGAACGTCTTTCGTGCCTACGAGTGGCGCGCCGGTTTTTTTAGAAAGTGCGATGAGACCTTCATTCACTTCGTTTTGCGTGGGGGCTTCCGGATGATGGACAAGTTCGAGAAAAAAATTCTCCTTTCCGAAAATTTCCTGATACTCGGCAACCAGCGCAACTGCTTTTTCTTCGTCGTGCATCTGAAGCGCTTTGGGGATTTCACCGCGAAGACAGCCGGACAACGCGATCAATCCTTTTCCAAACTCACGGAGCGACGCTTTGTCCATGCGCGGCTTGTAGTAAAAGCCTTCGAGATACGAAAGTGATACTAGACGCAAAAGGTTTTGATAACCGTCGTGAGTTTCAGCTAGCAAAGTCAAATGGGATATTTGGTCGTCTATACGCGGCCGCTTATCCGCCCTTCCGTTCGGCGCTATGTACGCCTCAACTCCAAAAATCGGCTTTATCCCCTTCTTCACGCAGGCCTCCGCAAACTCGACAGCACCGTAAAGCGCGGCGTGATCGGTCAATGCTATTGCGTCATAACCAAGCTCTTTTGCCCGTTCAACGACATCCGAAACATCTCCCATTGCATCAAGAAGGGAGTACATCGAGTGTACGTGGAGGTGGACGAATGCGGACGGCTGATTAGACACGCCCTCATCTTAACGGGCGGATCAAAAAAAGCCAAAACCCCAACTATTCCTCTTCCTGATTTTTCCGACGCTTTTTTGATTCTTTACGATTTTGAAACATGGACAAAAGAGATCGCCCGCCTTCTGCGAGAATACCAAGATAGTTCACGGAATGTTCGAGTTTCTCTTTAATTGCGATAGCCACGCGCTCCACACGAGAAATTTTTTCGCGCGCATCTGTGAGCACGTCGTTCGCCTGATGAAGCAAGCGCGCCAACTCGACCAACGTCCAACATAGAAATATCGCCACGGCGATCACCGCAATGGCAAGTACGAGCGTTAAAAGATCGTTGGTTGATATCATGAAGATATTATATCACATCCTAATTCAACATTCTATTAAAACCACTGTCATCCCCGACCCGATCGGGGATCCAGAATACTAAAATGATTTTTTCCTTTTATCTGGATTCCCGCCTCCGCGGGAATGACACGAAAATCATCCGCGGATAACTGCTTCAAATTTTTCTTTCAATTTCAGCGTAACGTTTCCCATCACGGCATCGACATCGTTGCGTTCAAGCGTGCGCTCTGGTGATGAAAAGACGAGGTGCATTGCCACGGATTTTTTTCCTTCAGGAAGTCCTTTGCCGGAGTACGTGTCAAACCACTCAACGCTTGTGATTAGCGGATCAACTCGGCTTATTTCGCGCGCAATATCGTCATACTCCACACGAGCGTCGACGACGATCGCCAAATCCCGTTTCGCTTCCGGAAACTGGGAGATCGAGACGTAGACTTTGGCTTCTGTCGCGAATTCGATTGATTCTTCCAGCGGCATATCCACCATAGCGACAGGCCCATCGAGCTTAAACGCCACCGCGATTTTTGGAGATATCTCCCCTATCGTCGCTACGAGCTTTTGTTTATGGAACGCTTGAACGGATCTGCCGGGATGCCAGAAGGAATCGTTCGCGAGTCTGCGCCATGATACATCGGTTATACCCATATCGTTCAACGCGTGCTCAACATATCCTTTCGCGTGTCGCCACGGATCAGCCATGCCGAAAAACAACGCGCCAAGTTCAAGCTGTTCGTCCGGAAGATCGTTTTTGCGCGGATAATAAACCTTCGCAATTTCAAACAATCTTTGTTCGGACGTTCGTTCGCGATTTTCGGATGCGACCTGCAGAAGCGACGGCAAAAGCGTTGTTCGCATTATTTCAAAATCAGCGGACAAGGGATTTTGCACTTGTAGCATTTTCGTTGCGTCATACCCGGCTTTAGCCAAAAGTTCCTTTGAGACGAAAGAGTACGTGTAAACCTCCGAAAGACCTGCGCCACACGAGAGTTCTCGCAGACGCTTTTCCCAAATCAATTCCGGAACAGCGTGTTGAACCGAAAGACCTACGGGAACAATCGCAGGAATGTTTGCATATCCTTTGATTCTGGCGATTTCTTCGACCAAATCGCGACCATCCTCAATATCATGATCGCGCCACCACGGAACTGTTGCGGTGATCTTTTTCCCACTTGTTCCAACGTGGAAACCGAGGCGGCGTAAAGTTTCAACCATCCCTTTTTGGGACTGCGACACGCCGATCAAAGAGTTCGCCTCGTCGGTTGTAATTGAAAATCTCTTCGCGACATATTTCCCTTGAGCCGCGTCAGCGATTCCTCCTGATTGTTTTCCTCCCGCAAGTTCCAAAACCAACTCAACCGCACGCGCCATGGCAAACGGCAACGCTTCCGTGGACAAACCTTTCTCATATCTTTGTTGCGCGTCGGATTGGATATTCAACTTACGCGCACCGCGGCGGATTGTAAGCGGATCGAAATTCGCGACTTCGATCACGATATCCGAAGTTTTTTCCGTCACACCGGTTTGCACTCCGCCCATTACGCCGGCGATCGCGATCGGCTTTTTTCCGTCTGCGATTACCAAAATGGAATCATCCAAATCATAATCGCGACCGTCGAGCGCTTTGATCTTTTCGTTCTTTCGCGCGAGACGCACGTCGATTCCGCCGTCAAGAGTCGCGGCGTCAAACATGTGAATTGGCTGTGCGAGTTCTAGCAAAACGTAATTTGAAATATCCACGACGTTGTTGATTGGGCGAATTCCGGCCGAAATCAATCTGCGCTTCATCCACCACGGCGACCGTCCGACTGTAACGCCCTCGATTCGCGCGGCCATGTAACGAGGACAAAGCTTCTTTGCGGAAACCTTAATTGGAAATTGTAAATTGGAAATTGGATATTTTTTGATTTTTGCCGGTTTCCACAAAAATTTCTTGTTCAATATCGCCGACGCCTCTCTCGCCATCCCAACCATCCCCATGGAATCAACGCGATTAGATGTGACTTCGATATCCATTACCACGTCGTCAGATAAACCGAGCAGATCGGCGAGTGGCATTCCATGCGTAGGGGCGGGGTTCTCCCGCCCTCCCCGGTTGTTTCCGCGCGCTGGGCGGGACAAGCCCGCCCCTACATCGAATCCCAACTCCAAACCCAAATCCAAAATTTCCTTCTCCGCGTGCGGGAACGCATCCGCCAGACCGATCTCATTCGCGCCGCAGATCATTCCGTCGGATTTCACGCCACGAATTTCTGCCGGCTTCAGTTCCATAAGATCCCCCGCCCCATGCCAACGCACATGAGCGCCGACAAGCGCGACAGCGACCCATTGTCCTTTTTTGATATTCGATCCTCCACAAACGATCGTCACTTTCTTTTTTCCGATATCCGCAACAACGAGACGAAGCTTGTCCGCGTTCGGATGAGGATTAATTTCGAGGATATGCCCGACAACCACATGAGCAAGATCTTTTCCTTGCGGAATTATCTTTTCCACGGCCGGACCGGAAAGCGAAACGCGTTTCGCAAATTCCTCTGGCGTGACCTTTTTCAAATCAACGTATTCGGAAAGCCAATTGTAGGAGACGAGGGAGTTCATACTTTAGTGAGTAGCGAGTAGTTGGTAGTGAGTAGTCGTAGGGGCGAATCCTTGCGATCGCCCGCATTACTAAAACTGTTTCAAAAATCTCGAGTCGTTTTGGTAAAGCGTTCGGATGTCGTCGAGTTTTAGGCCTTGTTTCATCATGTACGTTCGCTCGATGCCCCAGCCGAAGGCCAGGCCGGAATATTTTTTCGGATCAATTCCTGCGGCCTTGAGCACGTTCGGGTGAAGCATTCCAGCGCCGCCCAGCTCGAGCCAACCGCGCTTGCAAACTCGGCATTTTTGTTTCTCCGCATTTATTCCGGTTCCATCGCAAACTCCGCAAGACACGTCGATTTCAAACGACGGTTCGGTGAAACGGAAATGATGCGGGCGCAGACGCGTTTTGCGATTCGGACCAAAAAACTGACTCGCGAAATAATCCAATGCGCCGCGAAGATGCGTAATGGCAACGCCTTCGTCCACGTACACTACGTCGATCTGATGAAACATCGGCACGTGCGTCACGTCGTACTCTCTGCGATATGTTTTAATTATATTGAAAGCGCGAATCGGCGGTTTATTTTCCGCCAAACAACGCGCAGTGCCGCTCGTCGCCTGTGTAGAGAGCAGCATGCGTCCATATTTCTGATGATCAGGAGCGTCAAGAAAAAACGTCTCCTGTGTGTCACGAGCCGGATGATCCTTCGGCATGTTTAGAGCCCCAAACGTGTACCAATCCCACTCGACTTCGCGATATCGCTTCCGAGTAAAACCAATCTTTTCAAAAATTGACGCGATCTCGTTGATCGCATGAGTCACGACGTGGAGATGTCCTTCCGGAGGACGAATCCCCGGTTCTGTCACGTCCTCGCGCTCCGCATCGGCAATCGCGGAAAGGCCTTTTTCCTCCAATTCTTTTCGCTTAGACTCGATCTCCCCTTCGCTTTCGGATTTTATTCGATTTGCAAGAGCGCCGATTTTCGGCCGAGCCGTTTCATCAACTTCAGACAAACCTTTTAGGATATCTGTAAGCTGACCTTTGCGGCCCAAGTATTTAATCTGCGCGGTATCCAATTCCTGCAAACTCTTCGCCGCCCTCACGGCTTTCGTGATTTCCAGCTGCAATGCCTTCAATTGATCGAGCATATTAGACTATAGACTATCAGAAAAACAGAATAAATGTCATCCCCGTGCAGACGGGGATCCAGAATATATTGTGAATAATTCCTTTTTATCTGGATTCCCCCGATAGCCATCGGGGGAATGACAATAAGTCCATCACATCCCAACGAGACCTTTTGCGCCATCCAAGATCACTCCACCAAATTTGAATACGTCGCGCATTGTCACCAAAAGAATCAAGGCGATCAGAATTATAAACGATACGTTGTGAATAGCGGCTTCGATTTGTTGATTCATTGCGCGTCGGCGAAGTTTTTCTATAAACAGAAAAAGAACGCGGCCGCCGTCGAGCGCCGGGATAGGCAAGAAATTTATCACGGCGAGATTTATTGAGAGGATTGCGGCGAATTGAAGGAGTGGGATAATTCCTTGTCGCGCGATCTGTCCGCTCAATACGGCGATGCCGACCGGACCGGAGACTTCCTCGACCGGAGCTTTGAACGACAGCAACTGTCGGAAGATATCGATAAACGTCATGACGACAGCTTTCGTATAACCGATAGTAGCGATCGCTGCGACTTTCACTGCGATAAACGGCGGATATGAAACGCTTCCGACTTCCGCTATTCCAACTCCGAGCGCAGGCCTTCCAACTTCTTTTACGAAATCTAGTGTCGCGACGAGATCTTTACTTTCACCGTTTCGCAAAATTGAAACCGTAAACGGAACCGTCCCCTGTTCTCCGATAATGCTTCGCGCAAGATCCGACGACACCGGAACCGCACCGGCAATAGAGACTATTTTATCGCCTGGCAAAATTCCTGATTTAGACGCAGGAGAACCGGGCAACACCTGCGTGATCGTAATCGCGCGGCCCGTAATGTTGGCGCCGGACGGAAGATCCTCGATCACCGCTTGCGTTCCGGCGATAAATACGGTCGTGAACAAAACGAACGCTAAAATCCAGTTCATCGTAACGCCTGCGGCAAGAATAATAAATCTCTGCCAAACGGGTCGGACGTGAAAAGAATCCTTATCTTTAATCGCCGCTTGTTCGCCTTTAATTTTCACAAATCCTCCGAGCGGCAGCCAATTCAACGACCAGATCGTATTCGTATACTGCTCGCGATCCTTTCGTCCCACGATTTTCCATTTTCCTCCTTCTTTCACGAAACCGACAAGTCGCGGAGGAAATCCAAACCCGAACTCCTCGGCCTTTACACCGAGAGCGCGCGCCGAAAAATAGTGTCCGGCCTCATGAACAAGTACGAGCGCGGACAAGACGAGAAAAAAAATCAAAATGGACATGATGGAAGTCTAGCGGAAGAATTAATAATTGTCATTGCGAGCGGAGACGGCATTATTGTCATTGCGAGCCACAGCAGGGGCGTGGCAATCTCATAGAAGGAAAGTATCACTCTTATTTAGATTGCCGCGTCGTTGCTACTCCTCGCAATGACGGAAAATCACACAAGTTTCGCAAGAGAAAACGTCACGGGTCTACCAAGCCACCTCTCGGCAATTTTTTGCGACTGAACGGAAACATCGGTCATGAAGTAACTTTGCGATGAATGAGGCGTCCCCTGTCTTGATATTTTTTCCAACACACGACTCACGACCGCGACTCCCGAGTCTATTAATTTAACTCGCTTTCCCATGTAGCGTTGGATGAGCGCGGCGCGAGAAGCGGATAGTGCGTGCATCCAAGAATCAAAGTATCTATGCGCTCGCGACGGAGCGGCGATAAATATCGGCGAACGATCCTTTTTGTTTCCGCGTCTTTCAGCCACCCCTCCTCGACAAGTGGGACGAAAAGAGGGCAGGCAGTGGAAAAAATTTCCAATGACAAATGACTAATGACGAAAGGTTGTTTACGGATGGATCTTTCGTATGCGCCGGATGCGATTGTAGCTCTGGTGCCGATTACTCCGATTCTTCCTTTCGTGACTCTAATCGCTTCTTCTACGGCGGGTTGGATTACGTCGAAAATCTGTACGTTTAGAAATGACTCGCGAAGCGCGTCTCCTGCCGCGGAGCTCGCGGAATTGCACGCGATAATAATCGTTTCTGCACCATGATCCAAAAGGAACTTCACGTCTTCACTGGCGTAACGCTTGAGCGTGTCCGGACTTTTATTTCCGTATGGAGTTCGGGCGGTGTCACCCAAATATACGAATGAAGCATCCGGTGCGCGCTTCAACAACTCGCGAACGACCGAGAGTCCGCCTATGCCAGAATCGAAAATGCCAATCATAAATAATGTCATCCTGAGGGCAAATCGGAGTGGCCGAAGGATCTTCGAATTAGAACCGCTGCCGAGAGCATTTTAAATTGAAGATCCTTCGCCTCTGCTCAGGATGACATTTGTTAATTCTTCCACCCTCTTCTTCGTTTCTTCCGGCGATCTCGTTTCAACATTCAGTCTAACTAGTGGCTCCGTGTTTGACGCTCTTATGGAAAACCACCAGTCGCGTTTCGGACGTTCGGAATCGCGGAACTCGCGTCTGATGCCGTCGATCTCAATCAACGCGCTTGCTTCCGGCGAGTAGATCTCACGAAGTCGCGCAATAACCGCGGCTGCATCATCCACTTTGAAATTGATTTCCTCCGAGTGATCGTATTCGGCAATTTTCTGCCAAAGATTTGAGAGACTGTCGCCTTCGCGCGCCAATAGTCGTAGAAGATACAGAAGAACCAGGTCGCCTGATTCCACGAACCATAACGTGTGAAAATAATAGTGCATAGAAATCTCCCCGGCGAAAACCGCACCGAGATCACGCATTTGTCGCTTTATGTACGCATGACCGACGCGACACATTTTTGCGCGACCTCCGGCGGCGGAGATTTCTTCCGGAACCGACCATGACGAACGAACGTCGTAGAGAACGAGGCCTCCGGGAAAAATCCGAATTATCTCTTTTGCGAGCAACGCGGTCACTATATCTCCCGCAACCGGAACGCCGCGATCGTCGATGAAACCGATGCGATCCGCGTCTCCGTCGAATGCCACGCCAAAATCGCAACCGTGTTCACGAACTGCGGCCGACAAATCCGCAAGCGTTTCTCGCTTGAGCGGATTCGCTTCGTGGTTTGGAAAATTTCCATCAGGTTCGAAAAATAATTTCACCGTCTCGATCCACGGCAAACGAGACAGCAGTTCCGGCAAAATCGCGCCCGCCATTCCATTTCCTGCGTCAATCGCGATTTTCATTTTCGGCATGTTGGACGGAAGAGCGGCGAGCTTGATGATATGATCCACGTATCGCGAAAGCGCCGCCGGATCATCCGTCACAGTCCCTTTTTGCGATGTCTCCGACAATCTCGCGTCTCGCTCAAACGACTCCTGCAAATCTTCCATACCAGCCCCCTGCCCTATCGGACTCGCATCACCGCGAACGATTTTGAATCCATTGTAAATACCGGGGTTGTGCGAGGCCGTTACCATCACCCCAAGATCCACGTTCCCCATGGATAATCCGACCGACACGTTGAACATTGGCGTGGAACAAAGACCGATGTGCACGACACCGACGCCGCGCTCCGTCAGCTCTGCTACCAAGGCGGCCTCGATCTCGATCGAAGTTCGACGCATATCTCGCCCAACCAGCACTCGGCGCGGAGAATAATTTTTTACCAACGCGCGAGCGAGACGACGCGCAAAAGTAGAGTCTATCTCTTCCGGAGATAGGCCACGGATATCGTAGGCATGGAAGACGGGCATAAGAGGAAAGTTAAAAGTCGAAAGTCTATAAAGTCCATAAAGTCATGGAAAAATACTCCTGGACTTTAAACTTTACAGACTTTAC
>JBBTQP010000023.1:0-1030 GCA_038065635.1 Patescibacteria group bacterium
CCTATGGCCTATCAACCTCCTCGTCTAGGAGGGCCCTTAATGAATACTAATCTTGGGGACGGCTTCACGCTTATATGCTTTCAGCGTTTATCCGCGCCGAACGTAGCTACCCGGCGGTGCCCCTGGTGGGACAGCCGGTACACTAGAGGTTCGTTCATCTCGGTCCTCTCGTACTAGAGATGCGCCCCCTCAATATTCCACGCGCGTAGTAGACAGGAGACCGAACTGTCTCACGACGTTCTGACGTATATTCCATTGTTTCCAATGGTACTGACTATACCTTATCACGCTCACTGGCGTGATCCTGCGTGTTGTGATTGTAACTCATGTTTTGTTACACGAGAACAGCCACCGGTCTGGATCGTCGATCCAAACACAGTCGATACGGGGACAATCTTTGCGGAGAGCGATTCAATGATGTGCGGCTCTACAATGCGCGACAATTTTTCCGCGTCGATACGACCGAAACGAAGTCGAAAATTATTTCGATCTCGATTGATCGTACCCTTGATATTGTAAAGTCGATGAATCTCACCGAGAAGTCTGAGTTGATCGTCGAACGTAAACGATTGGGTATTTAGGATGATTTCATTCCTTGTTCTGCAACCGTCATCCATTATCCAAACCGCTAACGCTCTAGACGTTAGATGATTCCCGATGTTTTCGGGGATGATCTTCGTTCCTTCTCGATAGAATCGTTTGTGAAATGATTCGAATATCGGACTCGTAACGGTGTGGAAAAACCACGATCCGTATGCACGTCCATTTCGTTTATCCAACCATTCCGTTCTCCATGGCGCGCCGTGAGTTAAATTCTGAAAATTATTATATTTCCAGAATAAGTATTCACGTTGTGATTCCGCATGATGTACGCGGAAGCGCGCTGTGCCGCTTTGTGCGCGGCACTCCAACCGACCATCTCCCAACAGACATCCGACGAGGATGTCCTTCTGTAGATCGGTTAAGCTCTGATTATCTTCCCACGGTATTACCTTCATACCCTCATTTTAACATGAGGAGTAAGGCTTCA
>JBBTQP010000024.1:0-1707 GCA_038065635.1 Patescibacteria group bacterium
ACCCAATATCAAGTTGTAGTAAAGCTTCACGGGGTCTTTTCGTCTGACTACGCGTACAGGGCATCTTCACCCCACTTGCAATTTCGCCGAGTACATTGTTGAGACAGTCGCAAACTCGTTATGCCATTCGTGCGGGTCGGAACTCCATTTTGGAGGATTGTGTTGCTTCATGTTTCCATGAAGATCAGACTATACCTTCATCTTGCGTACGATCTGTAGGAAAAATTTTCTCCATGGATCGTATTTTATTTGCAAGAGCTGACGTGTTGGCCAATAGACTTTGGCCCTCCCCTTTCGGGTCAGTCGTTACGGGTTCCATATACATCTATTGTACATGGATTCCCACGGTATTTCCCGTTCCCGACGGTCGTCGGAAGTGTGGGATCCACCGTTATGAGTCAGTTTGCTGACCCCGATTCGCATCGGGGTTCGGGCGAGTTCTCCGACTAAGGGAACTTGTGTTCACCCGACAAGGAATTTCGCTACCTTAGGACCGTTCTTTTATATGTTACATCTTGCGATGCGCTGCGCATTGCAGCCTCATTGTCGCCAATGAGATCGGACTATATCTTCTTCACTCCCCGAATCTCAGTGTTAGATCCGGATGAAGTTTGGCGTATAGTCTCTGAGGATTCTCTCTTAGGCTCATTAATTATTCTTTCTTCGAAAGAAGAACATTACTGATCTCATATTTTCTTTTCCGTCCCCTGCCTTCATTCAATATTTCTCTGAGATCCATAATTTCTTTGAACCCGTGAATCGATCGGTGTTCTCCCGCAACCATTTTCAAGACGATTTTTCGAAATAACGAAAAATTTCTTTTCTTGCTCGCGGAGAGCAATTGGTATTTCGCGAAAAATGGGAGAACCCGCTCGTAGAGCGAGCGTATATTCGTCACTTCATAGTAGACGACCCCATCCTTTCTTTCTCGCAGTGTTCCGCAACCAAGATACCGTTTCATCAGCGCCAGTACGGTACGATCGCGTTGCGACACATTGAAGCTCATTACCAATTTCCATCCCAATGTATGATCTGGAACTTTTTTTACCGATACGTTGAAACTCCCTTCTCCATCGGTAAATCCGGATAAATACCAACCGATGTGATCTGGAATATGTTTCAACCAATTTATTTCTGACATAGTTGTTTTTCTATGCCCGAGAGTCTTTCCTGCGGATTGTCTGCACTTCATACATTGTTACTGCTGTCTCGACAGGACAACAAGTAGTAGAAGATTCTCCAGAGTTTCCCGCATTTAGCCAAATTTATTGCACTTCTGCTTACCATGCATAACTACAACGGTCAGGTTTATAGTTACGGCCGGCGTTCATCAGCGCTTGGCATCAAGGCTGCCCCGAATAAATTCGGATGACCTCTCCGCTTGACGTTCTGACACTGGCCAGGCATCACTTCCTATACATCACCTTGCGGTTTAGCAGGAAGCTGTGTTTTTGGTAAACAGTCGGTTTGCGTCTTTAGTTGAAACCCCACACCTTTCTTACCGCAAATGTTTCGATAATCAACCACGTGAGACCAATGTCTACTTCGTCTCTCGCCGATTTATATTGTTACACTTTCGATCAGAAAGGTGTGGGGTAGGCCTTATCCCGAAGTTACGGCCGTTGTATTGCAGAGTTCCTAAACAATGTTTCTCTCGTACACCTTGGCACACTTATGCCCACCCACCTGTGTCGGTTTACGGTACGG
>JBBTQP010000025.1:0-11325 GCA_038065635.1 Patescibacteria group bacterium
TCCATCGACTACGCCTTTCGGCCTCGCCTTAGGACCGGCTAACCCAGGGACGATTCGCGTTGCCCTGGAAACCTTGGGTTTACGGTGGACGGGATTCTCACCCGTCTTTTTGCTACTTATGCCGACATTCTCTCTTCGCATCGCTCCACGATGGCTCACGCCTTTCGCTTCAGCGCAATGCGAATGCTCCCTTACCACTACACCCCACACCTTTCAGACTTCATGCAGACTCTTTGTGATCCGTCGTTTCAATTGTCCCAACGCCTTGCCGTTGAGTTTCAATCTTCGCTCACGAAGTCTCGCATCGCTTTCAGATGCGTACGCTTCGTAGTAGATCAATACAAACGGTCTCCGATATCTTGTCGATTCGTTCTTGCCTTGCTGATGCTCGGCAAATCTTCGACGAAGATCATTCGTGAAACCTGTATAGAGTTCATGGTCTTTCAAACTTTTTAGAAGATACACGTAGTACATGTCTACGATTGTACCTCATAAAGTCTGAAAGGTGTGGGGTCATAATCCGCGACTTCGGTAGTACACTTGAGCCCCGGTAAGTTTTCGGCGCAGGACAGCTTGACCAGTGAGCTATTACGCTTTCTTTAAAGGATGGCTGCTTCTAAGCCAACCTCCTGGTTGTATAAGCCGTCCGACCACCTTTCACACTTAGTGTACATTTAGGGACCTTAGTCTGCGGTCAGGGCTGTTTCCCTTTTGTCACATGGAGCTTAGCCCCCACGGACTTACTGTTGGGAACACGTTGTGGTATTCGGAGTTTGGTTAGAAACAGTAGGCTTGCGCCCCTATTTCCATTCAGTGCTCTACCCCCACAACGCTATGTACCAACGCTAGACCTAAATCTATTTCAGGGAGAACCAGCTATCACCCAGCTCGATTGGAATTTCTCCGCTAGCCACAACTCATCCCCGCGTGTTGCACGGCGCGTGGGTTCGGACCTCCATCCACCTTTCGGTGGGCTTCATCCTGGTCATGGCTAGATCGCCGGGTTTCGGGTCGACTCGACGCTACTCGCCCCACACTTTTCTTACCGTAAATGTTTCAATGATCGACTATATGAGACGAATGTCGACTTCGTCTCTCGCCAATCTTTAATTGATACACTTTCGATGAGAAAGGTGTGGGGCACGCCCTATTAAGGCTCGCTTTCACTTTGGCTTCTCCCGCGCACGGGATTAACCAAGCAACGTCGGAATCACTCGTCGGCTCATTCTTCAATAGGAACGCTGTGACCGTGCCTCGCTATCACTCGCCACGGTCACGAGTCGAAAGTCCATCAAGTCTATAAAGTCGAAAGTCTTGGACTTATTTCCATGACTTTACGGACTTTATGGACTTTTGACTTTATAGACTCGCGCTCGTGTCGAACGCTAGTGAGGCACGGCTCCAACTCCTTGTAAGCGTACGGTTTCAGATACTATTTCATCGCCCTCCCGGGCTGCTTTTCAGCTTTCCATCACTGTACTAGTTCACTATCGGTCAGGAGGAGTATTTAGTCTTGCCACATCGTCGTGGCTGCTTCCGACGGGATTTCTCGAGTCCCGTCGTACTTTGGATCAACGCACATATGGAGAGAGTCCATTTCGTCTACCGGGCTATCACCGTCTTTGGCTCCGCTTTCCAGCGGATTCAACTATAGATCTCTACTCACATGCCATTCCCTTGGGGGAAACGTCACGTTGTCCGCAACACCCTTTTTTGCGACAGCCCAAGCTCTCACCGACATCCGCGGTCAAACTTGCGTCCAACTCGGTTCATCGGCTAACAAAAAAAGGTTTAGACTGTTCCGCGTTCGCTCGCCGCTACTGACGGAATGAACCCAGCTCTAATTTTCGGGAGTCCGCTATCGACGACAAAGTGCCATCGGCTAACTATCCGAAAATTAGGGCTGGGATATATTGTTTTCTTTTCCTCTGGGTACTGAGATGTTTCACTTCCCCAGGTGCCTTCCACACGACCTATGTATTCAGTCGTGGGTGATCCGACATCATCGGACCGGGTTACCCCATTCGGAAATTCCCGGATCAAAGGTTGCTTGCCACCTCCCCGAGACTTATCGCAGGCTGCTACGTCCTTCATCAGCTCCTCGCTACCAAGCCATCCACCGTACGCCCTTACGTGCTTCGGCCCTCCAGAATCACGATGCGAATGAGAGCATCGCGTCAATCTGAAAGGTAGTAGGGTACTTAATTTTTACCCCGTGATCCGCGGCGAAGCGGATTTTACGGGGTGCTTACTTTTGAATTTATGCCTTGTACGTATTACTTTCTATCATCTTGTTCTGTTGTCAAACGTCCGTTCTTCACGCGATGAAAGTGATTGATCCCGATACCGGAGTACCGATCGGGATGTTTTTTCCGGTCAGACGTGATTCACGTCATGCCCGTAAAAAACAAAGTCGCTTGACCGGCGGCCAAGCGACTCTCCCAATAATCAGGAGGGTTGGTGCTTAACCTAGAGGCGAATGGTTCGCGTTCATGGGATAATCACTTCCACTCCATTGGTCCCGTTGAGCTTTCGCCGCTCGGGACATGGGGCATTGAAGTCTCGGTATAATAAACAAGTCCGACCCCCCTGTCAAGAGACGCCCCTTTTACAAAATTTACCTTAAAATTATCATATGTTTTCAACCAAGACCCTTCTAACGATCTCGAGCGGATGTTCCTTCATCAAATCCGCATGGAGTATGAATCTTATTTTCTCTTTTAGGATCGCGGCGCATTCGGATGAGAAAAGATGTTCGATTTCGGCCGGCATCACCAGATGAACGTGCGCGATCTCATGTTTACCGCAAAGCAGATTAGCCTGCTCCGCAACTTGTTTTACGAAATGATGAAGCCGTGGCGTATCGTCTATATCAGAATCAGGGCCTGCGACTCGCGAGCCGTCGGACGATGTAAAAGCCCCTTCCGAATCCTGACGAAACTCCCGCGGCAAAGCAACGCCATCCAATTCTTGGAGCGTATCGCCGCCAACGAGAAAAAATTTCGCGTGCATGCTGTCGCTCGCGATAATCAAAGCGGCATGAGGAAAATGCCGGAGATCTTGGGGAAGGTTCATAGTGTTTGATAATTTATTTCCATTCATTCGTATTATCCATTCTGTCATCCTCGCGTAGGCGGGGATCCAGACAGTGAAAATACTCATTTTGATCTGGATTCCCGTCTTCACGGGAATGACACGATTATTTCACCAACGGGACAATTATTCTATAAGATCCTACTTGTTTATCCGGATACGTGATAGCGCCTGAACCTACAAGAGCGGGAAATAGGTAGCTTGTCGGCGGATCTTCCCGGCTTTCTATTCTATACCATTCAAACGCGGCATCATCGATTGTAACATCGCCTTGCGGAGTTCCGCCTTGACCACCCTGCGCGAGTCGACGTCGGACTTCTTCAAACGAAAGAGCCGGATAATCAGACCGATCCGGATCCGCGCCTGCAATGAACGATCCTGAAACAACTTCTAATGAGACGGCATCGACTACGAGTATCGCGGCAGGGTACGGAGTGCCATCATCAGAATAAATCGCCTGGCCGTCCTGCGTTGCATTAATACGAACCGTTATTCGCGCCGGAAGTTCCGCGTTGAGACAAGATACTTTCCCGATTTCAGGAAGCTTGGGCAAATCGCTCTGTCTGAGATCTGTCATCGTCGCCATAACTCGAATCGTTTGAAGCGCTTCTTTGTCAACGCAGTGTCCGGCCGCCTTTTCCGCATTCAACCACAGGGCCCAGTCCGGCTCGATAAACGGAGTGCCGTAACGGCTTTGACTGATCCCTCTCTGATTCAAAAACGAAACCGCGGATTGAATTACGCGTTCCGTGGTCGGCCAACTTGAAACCGTGAGAGCCTTTCTCGGTTTTGACGTGTCCGTAAATTCCGTTCGCCTCTCTCGTCCTTTATAAATCCACTGCACGCCATTTTCGTCGCGCCAATCGAGACGGATCTCGCGTGTGACCGGATGCGTTCCAATGGTTCCGCCCGGCATCCAAATTGAGCCCGCGATATTTCGAAGCACCGTCTCATCCGGCTGTCCGCCTTTCTGACGCAAAACCGTGACAACTTCCGGCACCGAAGGAAGTTCTGCGCGAACGATTACGCTCCCGCGATTACCCGGACGAAGAGAGGCGAGCGGCGCGGCTGGAATATCCCCGAATCCCTTCACTTGGTTTATGGGACGCGCAGGCAACGCCGCGCCGATCGGTTCGGAAACTTTCGGAGACTGAAGAGCAGGCCCGGGAAAACATCCGGCACCGAGCAATGCCACCGCAAACGTAGCTCCGAATAAATTAATTAACTTCATGCGCAAAGTGTAACATAAAATTGTACGAAACGGCTGTCATTCCGACCGAAGCAGCGGCGTAGCGGAGGAATCCCTCTCGTTGCGGCTTTAAGGGATCCCTCCGCGCTGGTCGGGATGACGCAGTCAAATTGACAATCCTCCTTTTTCTCGGCATTCTTTCCTCATGAAGCATCTGCTTCTCATCGCTTGCGCACTTGGTTTCGGACTTACTCCGTTTTGTCCTGCTTTTGCGCACTCGGCGCAGAATCAAGAGATACGTCCGATGATGGCATCAGTTGACGCTGCGCATAGTTCGTTGCATGAAGTCCCGAGTTGCTGCATCGGACAATCACATTCTCCGGAGCATTCCGAAGAACAGACGGTTCCGCAAACGACTCAAATCGAACATCCTTCGGATGCCATTATCGCAAAATATTTTCGATCGGATTCTACAAAGATTTTACGCGGTAGACGGCAGCATCGCGCATACTTTACAAACAGACCTTTTGAACAAAGAAGTGCGAACAAACGCGAGTGACTTTTGATCGGAATTCGGTCGAGAGTTTCACTCACGTAATTTTTACCTATGCCAAGAATCGTAATCTACGAAATTACCGGGATGACGTGCGGTTCATGCGAACGCCGCATCGATTCGGTTCTGAAAAAAATCCCAGGCGCCATTGAAACCGAAGTATCGCTAAAACAACAGCGTGCCGCAATACGGCTTGCGGACGATGCGGCGGAACCGAGCTTAACCTCATTGAACAACGAACTGCGCGAAGCCGGTTATGCATTCTTTCTAAAAGGACAGCGACCGGGAATCTGCGCCATTACGAGCGCGAAAGATCCTCTACCTGCCAGACTAAAACGCGCGCTGTCCGCAATCGCTCTCATCGGCGTAATCGCGCTTCTCGCATCTCCGCTTCGACAAAGTTTCCCATCTATAACGGCAAGCGCGTCTCTTGGTGCCATGTTCGCGCTAGGGCTTCTGGCATCAGCGTCGAGCTGCTTGGCGTCAACAGGAGGATTCCTCCTCGCTTACACATCTTCCAATCCATCGCGCCTAAAAATTCTCGCCGTGCACATGGGACGGCTTTCGGCGTTTGTAATCGGAGGCGCCGCGCTTGGAGCCATCGGTGGAAGTCTGTCACAGGGTTCAACCGCGCTGTACGGCATGCTCGCGTTAGTTCTCGGAATCGCATTTCTCGTGGTGGGACTGAATCTGCTCGAACTTTCGCCTTCATTGGCGAAAATCGGTTTCCGACTTCCTTCATCTATTCATCACATCGCCGATCGCATTAAACGATCAAACAATCCAGCAACGCCGTTTCTGATCGGGGCGATAACATTCGTTCTGCCGTGCGGCTTTACGCAAACCGCTCAAGGATTGGCCATAGCCTCTGGTTCTGCAAAACAAGGACTTTTGCTTCTAACGATGTTCGCACTTGGGACGTTGCCGGTTCTTCTTGGTGTAACTTGGTTCGGATCTGCCGCAACAATGAAACGGCGCTTTTTCCGACTTGCGGCAGGATCGGTACTTTTCTTTTTCGCACTCGGACAGATCGACGGCGGTCTCACGCTTCTCGGATTTTCCGTCACTCCGTCGACGGCCTTGGCATCCATTTTTTCTCGTACCACGGCTAATGCCGAAGCTCCGTCAACAAACGGTGCAGAGCAGGTAGTGCAAATGGCGGTTACGGATTACGGATACCAACCGAGCAATATAACCGTCAAAAAAGGCGTACCTGTTCGCTGGGAAATCGACGGACAAAGCGTCGGCGGCTGCGTCAGCTCGATAGTGGTTCCATCCTATAAAATCAGTCTCGCGCTTCGCAAGGGATTGAACGTAATCCGCTTCACGCCAACAGCTGCAGGAAGAATCCCATTCTCTTGCGGCATGGGAATGGTCAGAGGAAGTTTTACGGTTGTTGAATAACACGTAAAATGGACGCAATAAACACAATGTGGCAATATGTTGCCATATGACAACTGCGGCATTGAAAGAAAAAATAAAGGAAATGGAAAAACGATTAACGTTCATAGAGCGCCGTGTTCTCGCGTCAAAGCCACGCGCTACTTTTTCTGAAGCGATAAAACCTGTTCGGGGAATGTGGAAAAATAAGCCGCGTACAGCAAAAGATCTGGCAAGAGTTCGACGTAAAATTTGGGCGTGATTTGTTATGTCCACCGTTCTGTTGGACACTAATGTAGTTATCGCCATAATAAACGGCATTGAAACGAGCATTAATCCTCTCGATATTCCGAGTGCCGCCATTTCTGCGATTACCGTAATGGAGCTTTTTGCGCTTGCCGGAATGTCCGATTCGGAAACAGCAAACGTAGAATTGTTCGTGAATAAATGCTTGGTACTTCCTGTAGACGCTAAAGTCGCACGCAGAGCCGGCGTACTATCAAAAATACGCAGACAGGGAAAACCGGATCTGCTTATCGCAGCTACAGCGATAGAAAATCGCCTTCCCTTGCTTACCAGAAACACTAAAGACTTTCGAAAAATTCCAGGTCTCGTTCTAATGCCGGCATGATCACTTCTTGCTCGCAGTCATCACGAAATACGGGAGGAGGTTGCGTGGCTCAAGTGCCACGTGAACATCTTGAAAATATTTCTTAAGCATCGGCAGGACGAGCATGGAATATTGCCAGACGATAAATTGTCCGCCGGACGGAAGTGCGTCGTACGTCTGCTTTATGACTTTCTCGCGGTCTTCCTTGTTCAAATAAGTCAGAGGGACGCTGGAGAGTACCGTGTCGATTCTCGGCCAACCCAAATCATGAAGTTTCGCAGATTCGTCCACGGCGCTTCCATGTATCACGGTCAGGCGCGGTTCGTGCAACGCTTTAAGTCCCGCAACAAACGAGTCGTTCGTCTCGATTGTGGCGATTCTTCCATCCGGTGGCAATCGTTCGATCAAAAGTTTGGTTATTATTCCGTCGCCCGGTCCGTATTCCACAACGTATGACATTTTCGGATTGAGTTCTCGAAGTATTTTCCGAATAACGTATTTGCTCGTGGTCGTAACCGCGCCGATGCGTATATCCGTAATCGCTTCCTTCAGGAATTTCAAGTCGGTCATATAAAAGTTACGAGGAGGTTAACACAAAGCCGCGTCCGTTGACAGTGCGGGCTAGCATACGTATATTCCAACAGATCAACATGAAGGAAATCTATCTTGACCACGCCGCTTCGGCGCCAATGGATCCTCGCGTTCTCGAGGCCATGTTACCGTATCTGACGACAAGCGAGGCGAATCCGTCATCACTTCATTCTCCGGGCTTGCGCACAAAGGAAGCGGTGACATCAGCTCGAAAATCTATCGCTGATATTTTGAACTGCCGCGACGAAGAAGCGATATTCACATCTGGCGGGACGGAGTCGGACAATCTTGCGATAATTGGAATCACGCGTGCGCTGGCAGCGGGAGGAAAGCACGTAATCACGAGCGCCATCGAACATCCTGCGGTTTTGGAACCGCTCGCGCATCTACAAAAAACCGGAGCGATTAAACTTACGATATTGCCGGTTGATAGATTCGGCATGGTGGATCCGAAAACAGTTACAGCCGCGATTCGACCGGACACGATTTTGATTTCGATAATGTACGCGAACAATGAAATAGGAACCATCCAACCGATCGCGGATATTGGACGGGAGATTTTGAAATGGCGAAAAAACAACTCGACTCAACTCCCCTATTTTCACACGGACGCTTGTCAGGCGGCTGGCGCGTGTTTGATGGACGTGGAAAAACTTCACGTTGACGCAATGAGCGTAAACGGTTCAAAAATCTACGGACCGAAAGGCGCGGGATTTCTTTATCTCCAACGTGGAGTACAAATCGAGCCGCTGTTTCACGGCGGCGGGCAGGAACGCAACATTCGTCCCGGAACCGAGAACGTGCCTGGAATCGTAGGCCTCGCGACAGCGCTGTCGATCGCGCGCGAGGAAATGGAAAAAGAAAATGCGCGTCTCACGATTCTTCGCGATCGTTTGGTCGAGGGACTTCTAGCTATTCCGAAAACACGTTTGAACGGCCATCCGACAGAGCGACTTCCAAACAACGTTAACGTCTCATTCCTCGACATAGAGGGGGAGGCCGCCGTGCTTTATCTGGACGCTGAAAAAATTTTCGTTTCGACCGGATCCGCTTGCGCCTCCGCATCCCTCGATCCATCGCACGTGATTCTCGCAACCGGAATGTCATACGAAGCCGCGCACGGATCGCTGCGTTTCACGCTGGGACGCCAGACGAGCGAAGAGGATATAGACCGCGTCATCGCTGTCATGCCCGGAGTCGTGCAAAAGCTGCGGGCTATGAGTCCGGTGAATCTTGATATGAAATATTTTGAGTAATTCCATCCCCCTCCTTACGAAGGAGGGGTTAGGGGAGGTCTCCCCGGTCCGAATGGGCTCAGACCCCCTCTAACTCCCCCTTCGTAAGGGGGAGGATAAATAAATATGTCCAATATTATTTCCTCTCCATCAGAGAACTCTCGCAAAGGCGACGTCGTATCACATTCAAAAGACAAAGGCTGGTTTTATTCCGACATCGTTAAGGAACATTTTTTTGATCCGAAAAATTTCATGAAGGACGAGGCGGCTTATGAAAACGCGGCGATCGGCATGGTCGGTTCTCCTGCGTGCGGTGACGCGATGAAAGTTTGGATAGTCGTTGATCCTGCCACAGAAAAAATCACTGACTTGAAATGGAAAACGTTCGGTTGCGGCAGCGCTATCGCTTCGACTTCGATGTTATCCGTGATGACTACTGAAAACGGAGGAATGACTTTGGAGCAAGCGAGAGCTTTGCGTCCGCAAGACATAATGGAGCGATTGGGCGGACTTCCTGCGCGAAAGGTTCATTGTTCTGTTTTGGGAGATAAGGCGCTACGTGCCGCGATAAACGACTGGTACAGACGCGAATGCAAACACGATAAAATCGAGATTGAACAAGGACGAATCATCGACAGCGTTCTCAAGGTCACGGATAAAGATATCGAAGAAGCCGTGCTGGACGGCGTGCGATCTCTTGAACAGGTACAAGCGAAAACCAAGGTTGGAACAGGAGATCCTTCGTGCATTCCGGAAGTGGAAAATTTGATACGTTTTTACAGCGAAAAATATTTCGGTTCGAAAGAAAAATAAAAAAAAGCGCCGGCACGAGGTGCGGGCGCTAGTCGTCAGTCGTCTTCCTCCGGAGGCGGAGGAAGCGAGCTGTCTGGAGTGACAGCCCTGCCGCTTTTTGGCGACAGGAATCCTTCCCTGTAACGCCTGGTTTCCGGCGGCTTATCGGGGTCATGAAGGCCGTTCCCCATGAGCGCCTCTCCGACGGAAAAGATCTGCGCCGTATGCGGATTATCATCATCGACCAAGCTCCCGATGTCATCCGCCAGCTCTGCGCATACCTCGTCGGAGAACAACTTGTGTATTTCCTGGATGCGCGCCCGGTACTCATTGACCTGGGCTCTCGTCGGAGACGCGCCCGCTTCTTCGAGAAGGCCGAACACGAAGTTCGAGAACTCGGTGACGGCTCCTGCTACCTGCTCGCTTCTGCTGAGCTCCGCCCAAGCGTCACGCGCCTTCATCAACGCTTCCGACTGGAGCCGCTCCGCTTGCGCCGCGTTCACGTTGGCCATCAAGACGGCCTCGCTGAGCTCTTCGCGCAGTCTTGCTGCCTCGCGCTCGAGCGCATTGGCCTTTTCGCTCGGCGCGATCCAGTCCTGATCAACCTGGAGTTTATTCACCTCCGCACCGAGGCGAGCGATTTCGCGCTGATCTTCCTTGCGCGCATCTCGGAGCTGCTGAAGCTCCGCTTTCATCTTCGCAATGTCTCGCCCGTTTCCTTCAGGCGCAGGTTCGCGATTCATACGTTCCGCAAGTTGCGTCGCGATCACGTCCTGCAAAGATGCGCCACGCTTGATCTTCGCGACAAGCATCGCCCAAAGCGCGCGAGGCAAATTGCTTGCGCCCTTGAAGTTCTGCTGCGTGAGCGAAAGATAGACGCAGTCCGTCTCCGCGACGTAACGGCACTGACGCGCGTTTTCGCGAAGACTTGGAAGCAACCCTCCTTCGTTGAACAGATCGTCGCGATTCACGCTGTCCACGACAACCGTCCGCACGCCGTTCGGCGTCATGATATCGCGCTCCACCCGCGCCAACCCCCTGACCATCACGAGTGCGTTCGGCATATCTTCGCCAACGTCCTTGATGATGGAGCCGGCAGGCGCGTCGCACTGCGCTTCGATCGGAAGGTCGCGCAAAAGCTCGGTCGTACCGAGCGATTTCGGTTCACGATCTTGGCTCGGCGCGCCGCTCGACCTACGATCTTCTCGCTTGTTTGCCATGACTCTCCTCTGTTAGATGTTTCGAAGTGAAGGAACAAGGAACCGCTTACACTATATCATTTTCCCGAATCCGTCAATGGTCAAGGTCAACCGCGCTTGATGTAAAATAGAATGTATGTCATACTCCTCCCACTATGTCACACACCATTTATACCTGCCTCCGCCAACTCCGCGACGAAGCGGACATTACGCAGGCCGAACTCGCGAAGAAAGTTAAGACCAGCCGTCAGACCATTTGCGCCATGGAAAAAGGCGACTACATCCCGTCTCTCAAACTCGCGCTCCAGGTCGCCGGCGTTTTCAAGCGCCCAGTTGAATCTGTGTTCCATTTGGAGAAAAGAAAGTGCGGGTAAAAAGGGTTACGTCACTTTGCACGTTGCTGCATCTTCTATTAAGATAGAGGTATATGGCTTCACTTCCAATCACTCTGAATCGGACTCGTACCGAATCCAAACGAAAAGTAAAACTTGAATTTAACGCGACCACGTTTGAGGAACTGGCGCGTTTACTTGGATACTACAGTCCTGAATTTCTTCAAAGTCTCGAACGCGCGGAACGCGACATAAAGGAGGGTCGCGTGTATCCGATCTCTTCATTGCACAAGCTTCTTAAATAGGTATGCTTGAAATAACCATCACGCAGGAATGCGTTGATGCGCTGAA
>JBBTQP010000026.1:0-24739 GCA_038065635.1 Patescibacteria group bacterium
AACGACGCGGCAAGCAAGTCAACTGTCATTGCGAGGAGTAGCAACGACGCGGCAATCTAATAAGAGTGATACTTTCCTTCTATGAGATTGCCACGCCCCTGCTGGGGCTCGCAATGACGGAGGGGATGAGATTGCCACGTCGCGTGCTCGCTCCTCGCAATGACGGAGCGTTAATAAGCTGTCTCGTATTGTTGAGTGTGCTACAATATCCACATGCCGAACGAACGGTTGGAACCAACTCTTGAACCGGTCACAGCTGAAGTTCCTCAAACTCAAGAAACGAATGTCGAGGCGGATGAACGTGCTTACGAGGGCACGGAAGATTCGCGTGAAACATTTCTTGAAAAGTCGGCGGAAACCGCAGCCGCAACCACCGCTCAACCTGTAGCGCAGGCGCCTGTTGCGCAAAAACCCGTTGAGAAAGACGAAACCTTGATTCGAGTAGAAAAAATAATGGAGAAGGATCTAGATTCTTTTTACACAACCATGCCTCCGGCTGCCCAAGCGTTGTTCAAGAAAAAAGGCGAGGAAGCGGCAAACGAAATATCAACAATGATAAGAAATTTCAAGGTAAAAGTCGGAAAAGTTCTCAAACTGTTACGAGATTGGCTACACACCATACCCGGCGTCAACAGATTCTTTTTGGAACAGGAGGCGAAAATTAAGACAGACAACATTATGGAGATGGCTGAAGCGATGAGAGAAGATTCTTTAAAGCAACCATGATCGCGCTTCTTTTACAGGCCGATGTGTTTGATGAGAGCGTTGCCGCCGCGCCTTTTGATTTTACTTCATTTTTGAAGGATCCGATCGTGATGCTTGTTTTAGTTTTGCTTGGAATTGTTTTACTCGTGATCACGTCGCTCTTTTTTATAAGACGTACTTTTAATAAACGAGGTCGTGCTCAAAGCACTTTTGGAATGAAGGTCCTACTGATTCGCGTTCCTAAAGAAACTAAAAAGGAAGACAGCGGCGAAAAATCACAACAACAGGTACAGGAGCTAATTGCTGTTATGGAGACGATTTTTTCGACACTGGGCTCTTTCAAGGCGGAAAAAGGATTATTATCCTGGCTTTTCGGACGCGAAGATCACTTCGCTTTCGAGATAGTAAGTCACAAAGACAAAATTTCGTTCTACGCCGCAGCACCGGCAGCGTATAGAAGCTTTATCGAAGAACAGGTTCATGCTCAATATCCGCACGCACAGATCGACGAAGTATCTGATTACAGCATTTTTTCTCCAACAGGAGTAGTTCTAGGTTCGTATTTGATGTTTCGAAGATCCAGCGCATTTCCAATTAAAACATACGAAAAACTTCAATCCGATCCGCTCAATTCGCTGACGAACGCATTGTCAAAAGTTACCGGCGATGACGGTGCGGCAATACAATATGTAGTGAGAAGCGCAAGAAAAAAGTGGAGAACCGAAGGTCTTCGAATAGCTCGCGCGATGCAACAGGGCAAGAAATTATCAGATGTAAAGGGAGCTACGATAATGAAGTCCGTCGGAAAAGAGTTGAAAGGGTTGGCGTCTTCTGCGAAACCTGGAGAAAAAAAACCGGATGAACCATATCGACTCACGCCGATGGAGGAAGAGATGGTGAAAGGGCTTGAAGAGAAAGCGTCGAAGGCTGGCTTGGACGTAAACGTGCGAATAGTCGTCTCCTCATCGGATCCGAACAAGGCACAGCGTTACATGAACGATATTTTGGGCGCATACGGACAACACAACATTTACGAATACGGAAATTCATTCGTAAAATCATCACCGCGTTCTCAAAAAGTCCTGATTCGTCATTTTATCTATCGTCATTTCGATACGCGTTACGCCATCGTTTTGAATTCCGCGGAGCTCGCGTCTCTCTATCACATGCCGCTTCCGTCAACAGAAACACCGAAAATCGATTGGCTGCTTGCGAGACGCGCGTTGCCACCGACAAATCTCCCATCGGAAGGCATTAAATTGGGACATTCCGAATATAGAGGACATGAATACGTTATACGAATGAAGCCGGCGGATCGTCGTAGGCATACTTACATCATCGGTAAATCAGGTTCCGGAAAAACAGAGCTCATGAAGAGCATGGTGAAACAAGATATTCAAGAAGGACGAGGCGTTTGCGTAATCGATCCGCACGGAGACTTTGCCGAAGACGCGCTCTCGTTCGTGCCTCGCGAACGTGCAGAGGATGTTATCTACTTCAGTCCGGCAGATACCGAGCGACCTCTTGGTTTGAACATGCTCGAGTATGATCCAAAATATCCCGAACAAAAAACTTTCGTCATCAACGAGATGCTGAAGATTTTTGACAAGTTATACGACTTGAAATCCACAGGAGGTCCGATGTTCGAACAGTACATGAGAAACGCCATGATTTTGATAATGGACGATCCCGACACTGGCAGTACTTTGATGGAAATTCCGAAAGTTCTTGCGGACGAAGAATTTCGCAATTTGAAATTATCTAAGTGCAAGACGCAGGTCGTTAAGGATTTTTGGCAAAAAGAAGCGAACAAGGCAGGGGGCGAGGCGGCGCTTCAAAACATGGTTCCATATATCACCTCAAAGCTGACGCCGTTTATCTCGAACGACGTGATGCGTCCTATTATTGGTCAGCAAAAAAGCGCGTTTAACGTACGGCAGGCGATGGATGAAGGGAAGATCCTTTTGCTGAACCTTTCAAAGGGAAAACTTGGAGACATTAACGCATACCTAATCGGCATGGTTCTGGTTGGAAAAATTCTCATGGCCGCGCTTTCGCGAACCGACATGGACCCGAAAGATAGAAAGGATTTTTTTCTATACATCGACGAGTTTCAAAACTTCTTAACAGATTCTATCTCCGCGATACTTTCTGAGGCACGCAAGTACGGGCTGGATCTCGTCGTAGCTCATCAGTTCATCGGACAGCTCACGCAAAAAGGGGACACGCTGATTCGCGATGCGATATTTGGAAACGTTGGAAGTATGATGGCTTTCCGAGTCGGACCGGACGATGCGGAATTTCTGGAGAAGGAATTCGCTCCTGTATTTTCTTCGTACGATTTAATCAACGTCGAAGCTTTCACGTGTAATGCGAAAATCTTGATAGACAATACCGCGACACGTCCCTTCAACATGCAACCGTACCGCGCAATGCCTGACGGCGACAAAGAGTTGCCGGAGATGATCAGAGAACTATCGCGATTTAAATATGGCCGCAAGCGCGAATTGGTCGAAGCGGAAATTCAGGAACGCTCAGCGTCAATTGAGCAGATGATTAAAGAAGAGGAAGAGTAGACGTTTTGCAAAAGCAAATCAGTGTGTTAATCTAGGTATGGTTAAATCGCCTGGGTGGGCGAGAAAAGGTATGTCAAAAAACAAAAAAGAGGAAATAACGTCGGATTTGGAAGAATTTGAAGAAGACGAAAATGAGGAAAAAACAAAACTCAATTCAGTTGAGACGAAATTGTTGTTGTCAAAGAAATTGATCGCCAACATTAGAGAGACGCTGAACCAGTTGGAACTTGTTTTGGCGAGCGATGCGGAATCGGTTGACATAGAACAGTTACTCACAAAAATACAAACCGCGGACGGCGAGCTTATTGGGTTTCAATCTCTGGATAAGATAGTTGAAGGGGTTTTTGACGGACAGAACATGGTGGGTTCGGACGGACGACAATACATTGTCCCTCAAAATTACGCTTCAAAATCAAAACTCGTCGAAGGAGACATTTTAAAACTCACAATCCAATCGAACGGAAGTTTCTTATTCAAGCAGATTGGGCCGATCGAGCGCGAGAGAATTGTCGGCACTCTATTACGTGACGAAAATACGCAAATCTGGAAAGTTGTGGCCGAAGGAAAAAAGTACAGCGTTCTTCCAGCATCAGTTTCATATTTCAAGGGCCAGGCGGGAGACGACGCCGTAATTCTGATACCACAGGCAGCGCCATCAAGATGGGCTGCTGTAGAAAACATAATCAAGAAGGAAGAGTAAGTTGTCATTGCGAGCCCCAGCAGGGGCGCGGCAATCTGATATTTTTGTCATTGCGTAGCCAATAGACTAAAAGGCGTGGCAATCTAATCAAAGGAGATATCCTCTTACTAGATTGCCACGTCGTTGCTACTCCTCGCAATGACAGTTGATTAGATTGCCACGTCGTTGCTACTCCTCGCAATGACATGGGTTGTTTTTTTGACGCGCGGTTGACGGCGCGATAAGTTATTGTCCTATGTCGTTAAGCCGCACACATCGTCCCGGACGTTTCTCGGATATCACAGGCCAAGAAACGATAACGGAAACATTGCGTAAACAGGTGGCTGGCGGGCAAACGGCTCACGCCTATCTTTTTTCTGGACCGCGAGGCGTTGGAAAAACAACAAGCGCTCGTGTTTTAGCGAAAGCGCTTAATTGTGAGAACGCGAAAGAAGGAGAGCCGTGCAGTGAATGCGCCAGC
Organism: Patescibacteria group bacterium; assembly: GCA_038065635.1. Taxonomy (GTDB): domain Bacteria; phylum Patescibacteriota; class Patescibacteriia; order 2-12-FULL-60-25; family 2-12-FULL-60-25; genus JAHJFW01. Next base: position 4,442 of record JBBTQP010000026.1, read on the forward strand.
TGCAATTCAATATCCGAAGGATCCTCGATCGATATAATCGAGATAGATGCCGCATCTCATAACGGGGTGGATAACGTTCGAGAGGCCATTCTTGAACACGTTCGTTTTACGCCGGTTAAGAATCGCTACAAAATCTATATCTTGGACGAAGCTCACATGTTGACCGGTCCGGCGTGGAACGCGATGCTAAAAACTCTCGAGGAACCGCCGGAGTATGCGTTGTTTATTTTTGCTACGACGGAATTGCATAAGATTCCACTAACAATACTCTCGCGCTGTCAGCGATATGATTTCAAAAGGATAAATCCGGAATTGATGGCGAAACGGATTAATGACTTGGCGAAGCTGGAGAAAGTGAAGATAGAACCATCCGTGGTCGCCTCGATCGTTCGCCATGCAGAAGGATGCGTACGCGATGCGGAGACTTTGCTTGGGCAGATGCTTGCGCTTGGTGAAAAGGATATAAATGCGGATGTCGCAGGATTTGTTATTCCGTTATCCCGCGTACCGCGAGCTGTGGATTTGCTATCCGCCTGTTCATCACGTTCATTGCAAGCTGCGCTTGCAGAAGTGACGAAATTGGAGGAAGACGGTGTACCGTTGCTCCCGTTTTTTGACGATTGCCTCGAATGCGTCAGGCACCTGCTTTTGGCGGCCGAAGATCCGTCTTATGCTAAAAAGATTGCTGATGGTTATGAAGGAACCTCCGAGATCTCACGATTGGTAGGCGCATATTCAGCCGGCGAGCTGTCCGACATTGCGTTGCTTTTCATGGAACGTCGCCGCGATGCGAAGCAGGGGATCGATGCACGGTTCGCGATGGAACTCGCGGTAACTCCGATCGCTCTCGCTCTGCTCCCCAATGCGAGACGAGACGAAGCGCCAAAACCGCCGGAACCGCCGAAACAATCACCGCCTCCTGAGCCTGTAAAACAACCCGCGCCCACTCCAACGCCGGCGCCACGCAATAAACAAGATGGAATAACACATAGACAGTGGCAGGACGTGGTAAAAACGGTTTCCGAAGATAATGCGTCGCTTTCATTCATTCTCTCAACGGTTAAGCCGATATCCTACGACGGATCAATACTTACACTTAGATTCCAGTACGCTTTTCATAAAGAGAAATTATTGCAACAAGAAAAGAATCTTCGTGTGTTTCTAAGCGCGGCGAAGTCAGTACTTGGAAATGAGAGCATTCGCATCGAAGCAATTATTGGAGAAGGTGAAGAAACCCACGCGGTTTCAAACGACCCAGTTTCAAAAATCCTTCACATTTTCGACGGCAAACTGGTTGACGGCCCGGCAGAATCTTGACCGTATTCGATTGACGGTGTATTTTTCCGTCGCATTCATTCGGGGATCGTCTAGTGGTAGGACGCTTGGTTCTGGCCCAAGTAACCTAGGTTCGAATCCTAGTCCCCGAGCCAACTTGAACGATCAGCAGAAAAGCTGGTCGTTTTAGTTTGAGCATCGGAAAAAATAAGCTCGGAATCAAAAGGTTTGTTGATAAAAGTAGTCTGAAAAACGTAATCGGGTCTTGAAGCAAGCGCTTGGCAAGACTAGCTTAAAAATACGAGATAGGTCACTAATGTGGTATTATCAAAATATGGAGGCTAATTATAAGAAAATCACACAAGCTCTGAATTGGCTGGCAAGGAAGGAGGGGGGCGAGATCAATAAAATGAAAGCCATCAAGCTTGTCTGGATGGCTGATAGATTGCATTTGCGTGAATACGGTCGTCCGATCACTAACGACGATTATGTAGCTATGAAGTTTGGGCCTGTTGGTTCCGTTACCAGAAATATTACGGACGAAGCGATCCCTTATCTCACAGATGAACAGTTCGGCTACTCGCGCAATTATCTTAAAAAAACGTCTGATAATTTTTTCAGCTCCACTAATGATGTCGACGTCTCTGTATTTTCGACAAGCGAGCTTGAATCGTTGGAAGAAATTTATAAAAAATTTGGCGAGTTCGACCAATTCGAATTGCGTGACCTGACGCATGAATACCCTGAGTGGAAAAAATTTGAGGCAAAGATTGAGGCAAAGTTAATTAATCAAGCGCCGATGTCGTATGCGGATTTTTTTGAGAACCCCGCAGAATCCTCGAGTTTGCTAAATGGAAAATTCAAAGCTGCAGAGGCTGTTTTTAATCAGAGCCAAGTTGAGATCGATATCGCTAAACAAACATTTGATGAGCTGCAAGAGATTCAGGGTCTTTGGGCGTGAATATGGTTGATATTCCGCCAGATATTCAAATTCAGCGAAAAAGCACACAGTATACTTACCATACAAACAAACTTGATCTCAAAATTGTTTTTTAACCCAAACCCCAAACGGGGTTTTTGTGTTATGATTTATCTATGTCTTTCATCAAATACGACTCTAGTTCGATGATATTGCCGGGCTTGTCGCGGGATTTGAAGTCTCTGGGTTCGCGTCTCGTTAAAGCGAAATCCAGCATTCTTGAAATGTCGAATACCGGTGAGCAGGGATGGTTCACTTTGCCGTATGATGTGGAAATGCGAAAACGAATCGTCGATCTGGCGGCGTCCAAAAAACGATTCAAAACCTGTCTCGTTATTGGCATCGGTGGTTCTGATCTCGCGACTCGCGCGTTGGCGAAATCTCTAGATGTGAAAGGGATCGTCTTCGCAGGAGCGAACACTGATCCCGATGAACTGTCGAAGATAACCTCTTCGCTAAACTGGAAAACAACTTTGGTGAACGTCATTTCCAAATCAGGCGGAACTTTGGAACCGATTGCGACGTTCTCTGTAGTTTACGAGATTTTAAAAAAGAATGTCGGCGCACGAAACGCCGCGGACCACGTCGTGATTACTACGGATGAAAATACTGGAGCCCTTCGTAAATTTGCCGATAAAATCGGTTGCGACACGCTTCCAGTTCCTTCAAACGTCGGCGGAAGGTTTTCCGCTTTGTCGGACGTGACGCTTTTTCCTCTCGCGTGGGCAGGAGTGGATATTACGGCGATTTTACGAGGCGCGAAAAACGTAAGAGATCAATTCGAGAAAGAAACGTCGTCGAATAACGATGCTACGAGATTCGCGGCGTTTCACTATCTTGCTTATACAAAGCACGGTCGGAACATCAATGTTTTGATGCCTTATGCGGAATCATTAAGAGAATTCGCTTTTTGGTTCCGACAACTTTGGGCGGAGAGTCTCGGCAAAAGAAAAGATCGCGACGGCAAAGATGTATTCGTAGGGCCTACTCCGATTGCGGCGCTTGGCGCGATGGACCAACACTCACAGATTCAACTTTATAACGAAGGTCCGAATGATAAGGTCGTCACTTTTATCGAGGTTGAGAAATTTAAGAGTTCAATTCGCGTTCCTTCATCCATATCGAATTTTCCAGAACTTTCATACGCGTCAGGAAAAACATTCGAAAACTTGATTCACGCTGAACGAGCTGGAACAGCCGCGGCTCTGACGAAAAACAAACGCCCGAACGGGACATTGTTCGTAAAAAATGTTTCGCCGGAGTCACTTGGGTCGTTGATAATGTTTTTTGAGATAGCGACGGCAGTCTTCGGTGAACTTTTAAACATTAACGCGTACGATCAACCTGGAGTGGAGGAGGGGAAGAAACTGATAAAAGAAAATCTAGAATAGACGACAAACAATGCATCATAACCCCCTCTAACTCCACCTTATCTTAAGGGGGAGCATACGATGTATAGGAATTTTTCTTTTTTCCGTCATTGCGAGCCGCAGTAGCGGCGTGGCAATCTAATCGAAGAAAATTATCACTCATACTAGATTGCCGCGTCGTTGCTACTCCTCGCAATGACGTTTCGAATGAGACTGTCCTAATATGCTATAATATAACAAGATTAAATAGTAATTCTATTTTTATGTCAGACAAGCAAAAGTCTCATCTTGGGTTAGGGTTAATAGTTGGAGCTGTAATTGGGCTGGCTTCAGCGTCGTTTCTTAACTCAAAGAAGGGAAAATCGTTGGCGAAAGATCTAAAACATCGGACAGCCGCGCTTCAGAAGAAAGTGTTGTCCGAATTGCGAAAGGGTGAGGAAATGACGCAAAAGAGATACAAGGAGCTCGTTGATTCTGTCGTTGCGTATTACGCGACATCAAAAGAGATCGCGAAAACCGAAATCCCGACCGTCAAAAAGAGCCTTCTAGCCACATGGAAGACCGTCCAGAAAGAGCTCAAGTCGGTTAAGAAGTAATTACAACCTTTCCTTTTTGAGCGTCTATAGTAACCGACCCACCGTCGGCGAATTTTCCTGCGATGATTTGAAGCGAGAGGGGATTCAAAACAAATTCCTGAATTGCGCGCTTGAGAGGACGAGCGCCGTATGACGGATCATATCCTTTTTCTGCTACAAGTTTTTTCAGTTTGTCGGTAAATGAAACAGTGATTCGTTTCGCGCGAAGACGTTCCACGACAAGTTCGAGCTGAATATCAACGATGTTTTGTAGATCGGATTTTGATAATGAGTGGAACATTACGATCTCATCTAAACGGTTCAAAAATTCCGGGCGGAAGTGATCCTTTAACATTCCCATTACTCTGTCTCGAATTGAGCTCTCGTCATTTTCTTTTTCATTCCCATCCTTGAATCCGATTTCGTCTTGCTTCGTTCCCCAATCCAATATCATGTCCGATCCGATGTTGGACGTCATAATCACGACGGTATTGAGAAATGAAACAGTTCGTCCTTTTCCGTCCGTCAAACGTCCATCATCAAGAACCTGAAGCAACGTGTTGAATACGTCCGGATGGGCCTTTTCTATTTCATCCAACAAGATGACTGAATATGGTCGACGCCGAATCTTCTCGGTCAACTGACCTCCTTCGTCATGTCCGATATATCCTGGCGGTGATCCGATCATCCGAGCGATCGCGTGTTTTTCCATGTACTCGGACATGTCCACGCGAACGACAGCGTCTTCGTCATCAAACAAAGTCTGTGCGAGAGCTTTTGCAAGTTCGGTTTTTCCTACGCCTGTTGGACCAAGGAATAGGAAGGATCCGATCGGACGTTTTTCTTCGGAGATTCCTGCACGAGAGCGTCGCAAAGCGTTTGAAATCGCGTGAACGGCTTCTTTTTGACCTATAACGCGCTTGCCGAGTTCTTGCTCCAACTTGGTAAGCTTTTGCGCTTCAGACTCCAAAATTCGGGACACAGGGATTCCGGTCCATCGCATAACGACCGCGGCGATCTCTTCGTCCGTGATTGCATCTTTCAAGAGCCCACGTTTGCCCTGCATGAGTTTTAATTTTGCCTCAAGCTCTTTTAGTTCGTTTTCACGTTGCGGTAATGTTCCGTATCTAATTTCGGAAACTTTCTCCAAATCTCCGGCGCGTTCCGCTATATCCGCCTGGCTTTTTAATTTTTCAACTTCACCTTTTTTCGTTCGCATCTGGTCTATCTGTTCTTTTTCAGCAGACCACGACAATTCCAGACGATGCGTTTTTTCACTGACTTCGGCCAAGTGTTTTTCGAGTTCAGTGAGTCGCGCTTTTGATTCCGCGTCTTCTTCTTTTGAAAGCGCGCGTTTTTCAATTTCAAGTTTGATTAATTCTCGTTTCAATCTGTCCAAATCTTCCGGCAATGAATCAATCTGCATTCGCAACGCGGATGCGGCCTCGTCCACCAAATCAATTGCTTTGTCCGGCAAAAAACGATCGGCGATATAACGATCCGAAAGAGTGGCGGCGGAAACCAGTGCGCTGTCCGTAATACGAATACCGTGATGCAGCTCGTACTTTTCTTTGATACCGCGCAAAATCGCGACAGTATCGTCAACGCTCGGCTCTTTAACCAAGACGGGTTGGAATCTGCGTTCCAGCGCGGCGTCTTTCTCGATATATTTTTGGTATTCCTTAATTGTCGTTGCTCCAACCGCACGAAGCTCGCCTCGCGCCAAGGCGGGTTTAAGAAGGTTTGATGCGTCCATGGAACCGCCCTCACCTGCGGCACCGGCCCCGACGAGCGTGTGCAATTCGTCGATAAACATGATTATGCCGCCGTTAGATTTTTCGACTTCGCGAATTACCGCTTTAAGTCGTTCTTCAAAATCACCTCGAAATTTCGTTCCAGAAATCAAAGCGCCAAGATCGAGACTTACGACCTCCTTTCCTTTTAAGCTCTCAGGAACGTCTCCAGCGATTATTCGTTGCGCAAGTCCCTCGACGATAGCGGTTTTTCCAGTTCCGGCTTCCCCGATCAATACAGGATTGTTTTTAGTCCGGCGAGTCAAAACCTGCATCACTCGTCTAATCTCTTCGTCACGTCCTATCACAGGGTCGAGTTTTTCCAGTCGCGCTAGATCCGTGAGATTGCGAGAATATTTCTTCAATGCCTCGTACTGACTTTCCGGGTCGGGCGTATCGATTTTTACATTGCCACGAACGTCTTTCAAAGCTTTCAAGATAGAATCCGTCGTAACTCCTGCGCGATGAAGCGATTCCGCGGCATCGTCATTACCGTCGGCTAGAGCGAGCAGCATGTGCTCGGTAGAGATGTATGCGTCCTTAAAAAACGCAGCCGCTTTTTCCGCGCTGGTTAAAACCTTCGCGGTTTCCGACGAAAGAAAAATTTGCGCGATGCTTCCAGATGAAGTTGATGTTTTGGGCAATTTAAGCAAAATCGCGTCCACTGACGCTTTAAGCTGAGACATTTCCGTCTGCAGTTTTTTGAGAATCGACAGCACCACGCCGTCTTCCTGTTCAAGAAGAGCGGCCAGAAGGTGCATCGGTTCAAGTGCCTGTTGTCCATTGGCTACCGCGAGCTGATGGGCGAGCTGAAGGGCTTCCTGCGATTTTGTGGTGAAATTTTTGGGCATCATATTTAGCAGTCTCCAATATAGACTGCTAAATAATTTTTTGCAAGACCCCTTTGATTAGCGGAATTCCTTCGGTATAGTCGGACGTTCTATTGTAAAAACCTCGTTGTAATCAGTGTAATCGGTGCGAAATGAGCCAATCGGGCTCGTCGCCTCTATATACTGCGGAAGTCCTTTGGAGACGCAAACCGTCAATTCCGTCGAAGTCCCGTCCTGTTCTATTTTTGTTACGTACTCATCACACGCTCCTGCAACCCCTGGATTTTTTGAAACCACCGTACCTTCTGGGAAAAGATTTCCGGAAAGCGCCGTATTACCGGAAACCGATGACTGGAATGCGTCCGTAACGGTTTTCGAAAATTCCGGAGATTTCACAGGGATCCAAGTTTTTTCATCCGCCTTGATATATAGCGATCTTTCGACTCCGACTACTTCCGTCTCTTTTGCGCCTTCAGCCGTAATCGTTCCATGAAATCTGTTCGGCTTTTGAATCTCTATGGATCCATTCGTCGTACCGTTTGCGTTCGTTACCGATAATTTTGCACGAAAACTTTTTACCGATCCGAATGCTTCGATAGCTTCTCTAAGTTCGCGGAGATTTTTTGCTTCGTCTGTTTCCGGAGTTGGTACTGGCGGTAGATACGCATTATTCACCGGCGCATCAGGCGATGGCGTGGCGTTGGTCTGTTTTTTTGAACAGCCGAAACCCATTAAAACCATTGCCGAAAGCCCAATTATGAAAGCGGTGTGATTGTAGTTCATATTTTTATAATGATTTTCATACAGCGGTGTATCCGGTTTACCGTCATTGCGAGGAGGCTTGTGCGACGTGGCAATCTTTCTGTCATTGCGAGGAGTACTCGACGCGGCAATCTAATATGAGTGAAATTTCCTCTGATTAGATTGCCACGCCCCTGCTGTGGCTCGCAATGACGTAGGAACTGGATTGCCACGCCTTTTAGAATATTGGCTACGTAATGACAGAAAATATACTGCTCAATTATCATAGTACATCAGCTAGCAATGGGCTACAATTTTTCCTTACTCTATGGCATAGTAGCGTTCAATGAAAGGAAAGCTCTACGTCGTGGCAACGCCTATCGGCAACATGAAAGACATCACGCAACGCGCCGTGGATGTTTTGCGTGAAGTGGACATCGTGATTTGTGAAGATACGCGAGTTACAGGAAAGCTTCTTTCAACACTTGGAATTAAAAAGCCTCTTAAATCGCTTCATGAACATACTGAACTGGAAAAGCTTAACAGGCTCGTTGAGGAACTCAGCGACGGAATATCAGCCGCATATACAAGCGACGCAGGAACGCCCGGCTTGAGTGATCCGGGAGGAAAACTAGTGGCGGTCGCGGCCGAAAAAGACATTGTGACAATCCCGATTCCGGGACCGTCCGCGCTCGCAGCCGCTGTATCCGTTTGTGGATTTCCGATGAGTCAGTTTTCTTTTTTGGGATTTCCACCGACGAAGAAACACAGGAGTTTTTTTTTCGATAAAATCTCCGGCGACCAGTCTCCGTGTGTGTTCTACGAATCAACTCACCGTATTCTAAAAACTTTAGAAGAACTACGTAAGAGACTATCTGCCAACAGAAAGATTTTCATCGGAAGGGAATTAACAAAGATGCACGAACAGATTTATCGGGGTATGATCTCCGAAGTTATAGATCAACTAACAAAGTCATCGCAAAAAGGGGAGTTTGTAATCGTTGTTGGGCCGGAAAATCACTAAATAAGATTGCCACGTCGCACAAGCCTCCTCGCAATGACATGATTATGAAAAAGTTTTTTGTAACCACTCCAATCTACTACGTCAACGACAAGCCACACGTCGGCTCGACATACACCACGGTTGCGGCCGATGTATTGGCTAGATATCACAGATCGCGAGGAGATCGAACGTTGTTTTCTACCGGAGTTGACGAGAATAGCCAAAAGAACGTGCAGGCAATGGAAAAATCGGGTGAAACGGATTTGCAAGCATATCTCGACCGAATGTCCGATACGTGGAAGACCACATGGGAGGAACTCGGAATCGTCTTCGATACCTTCGTACGCACTACGGAACCTCGACATCTTGCGGCGGTTAGTAGATTTTGGAACGCGGTGAAGCAAAGTGGGGATATTTATGAAAGCGTGTACGAAGGGTTGTATTGCGTAGGTTGCGAGGGATTTAAAACGGAGACTGAAACCGTTGACGGGAAATGCCCGCTTCATCCGAACTCGGAGCTGTCTCCCGTAAAAGAAAAAAACTACTTTTTTCGAGCGTCTGCATATCGTGAAGCGCTACTCAATCACCTAGATGAGAATTCACAATTCGTTCAACCGGAATCGCGAAGGAACGAGATTCGCAACTACATCACCGAGCATTTCACGGATTTCTCGATATCACGCGAGGCGAAACAGGTCTCGGCCGGTATTCCTGTCCCTGAAGATTCGAACCAGAGAATCTACGTTTGGTTTGATGCTTTAATCAATTATCTAACGGTCACTGGATATGGAACGGATGATAAAATGTGTGCCGAGTGGTGGCCTGCGGATATCCACCTGATTGGAAAAGATATTTTGAAATTTCACTGCGCACTTTGGCCGGCGATGCTCATGAGCGCCGCGAAAAATGATCCGCTTCTGCGAGATGAAAACGGAAATCCGAAATTGCCAACCAGAGTTTTTGCTCACGGTTATTTCACGATAAACGGACAAAAAATCTCCAAATCTCTCGGCAATGCGATTGATCCGCGCGCTCTCGTTCCGACTTACGGCTTTGATGCAGTTAGATATTTCATGCTACGCGAAATTCCGTTTGGTGAAGATGGCGATTTTTCCGAGTCGAGACTTACGGAGAGATATACTCACGATCTCGCAAACACTCTTGGCAATCTTCTTCAACGCACGATCGCGATGAGCAGAAAATATTTCGACGGAAAAGTTCCACCGTCGTTTTCACACGAAGCCAAATACACGTTCGCGGATGAAGCGGGCATTCGCGCTATCCGAAACGCGGTGGATACGAATATGGAAGCATGTCGCTTCGATCTTGCGTTGGAGGCAATTTGGAGCGGAGTCGACGGCGCTCACGGACTTCTTCACGCAAACAAGTTCATAGAAGACACACAGCCGTTCAAACTTCAGAAAACAGATCCGACCGCGACCGGTGCGATTCTTTATTCAATCCTGGAATATCTCCGCATCATCTCATTACTTCTCGCGCCATTCATGCCGGACGTATCCGAACGGATGTTAAAACAGCTCGGTCAAAATACAGACTCAAATCTCTCATGGGGAGGGTTGAAACCGGGTACGGAGCTACCGGAACCTGTGGTGTTGTTTAAGATGTTGAATAATTGATTCAATCGTGTCATTCCCGTGCAGACGGGAATCCATTTCCTAGAAATAAAGGTGATAGGATTTTCACTGTCTGGATCCCTCCGCCTGAGGCGGACGAGGATGACACGAATGCGGGAGTGATCACGTAGACTTGACGAAAGTCCAATTTTTTTGTTAAATAATCATGCCGTTTTCAATAAATGGAAAGTTCGTGGAGTGAATTATTTGCTCGCATGAATGAACCGACGGCGTAAGAAGGGATAGGGTAGCCAAGTGGCAAACCTGTTCGACATGAAGGGTGGAAGGATGCTGGCGATCTTGAGCAAGATCGCGGAACGAATGCCTCCAGAAATCGGTGACGAGGTCATCAGCCATCCGAAGATCATCGACGTCATGCTGGAGGCGGCCTGGGTCTACCTCGAAGACAACCCATTCGAAAAGTCGAGTTCAGATCTGCTTGCCGCTCTCCATAGGGCGAACGACGAGGAAGGTTGGGGGATCTCCAAGGAGGCCTTCGACCGCCTCGCGATTACGGCACCGAATTGGCCTAGAGGCAAGCACGCGTTCCTATCGTTCCGTATTCGCTTCGGCGAGGGGAGCGAGGGTGTGGCTCTGACCTTCGAGCGCCACGTAGCCCGCATCAAGTCGGTCTTCGGCGAGAGCGGTTTCTGGCGCTGGGAACACCTCCACTCCGGTATGATGCCGTACAAAGGAGAGCCCGTGAATCGTCTTCGTCTACTGAACGGTGATCATACCCACAACCCCGTAATCGAGTGGGTGATCGTCGATCTCGGAACGCACCGTAAGCGTGATAGCGTCACGGCGGTGCGCGACGTGAAGTCGCTCGCCGACGAGTTGCTCGTAGTGGCATGGATGTTCCCGGACATGATCCGTGCCATCGACTACTACAAACTCCCCGGACTCTTCGCCGCTGGCTACGAGTCCAACGTCCACGAGTGCGATGGCAGGGCGTGGCAGAGCGTCGTGGTCGTGAGCTTCCACAACGGCAACCGTCAGGTGGACGTGAACGCTTTCGACCGCAGCCTCGGCGACTCCAACTTCTCGGTTCCGGTTCTTCTGGAGTAAGATCCCTCTACTCTGCAAGCCGCATCTCTCAAGAGATGCGGCTTTTTTCTTTTTATGTTAGTCGTGTATTATCTATCCATATGATGCCAATAATCGTCAGCGTAGTAATCGTCCTCGCATTCCTCGGCTTTATCGCCACCGGATATAAGGACGGGTTAATTCAGACGCTTGGACGAATGCTCGGTGCAGTCGCGGGGTTTGTTCTCGCACGTTCCTGGTCAACAGCGGTTGCCGGCATTCTTGCGAAATTCCTGCCCGCAAATTGGTCGCAATTCATCGCGATCGTCGCGATTTTCGTAATCGCGAGCCGCGCTGTAGGACTCGCCGCGCACATTCTTGAGGTGACGTTTCGCATAATCACGATGCTTCCGATTATCAAGACAATCAACAAGCTAGCCGGAGTCGTCGCTGGAGCGGTTGAAGGAGTAGTAATGATCGGAGGAATAATCTGGGTTCTGAAAACGACAACTGCTTTTCCTGAAGCGCTGAAGTGGCTCGATGGAGCGTTCATGGCGAAAGTTTTTGTTGATGGGTTTAATTTTCTACTGAAATTCGTTATTTAAAAAAAAGATAATACGATTATTATCCTCCCCCTTACGAAGGGGGAGCTAGAGGGGGTCTGAGCCCGAATTCGCGGAAGAGACCTCCCCTAACCCCTCCTTCGTAAGGAGGGGGAGAAGAAATAATTACAAATGCCTCGCACAATCGACACGCATTGCCATTTGCAGCTTGTTAAATCAACCGAAGAACGCGCGGCTATTTTGTCTCGCATGGAAATAGACGACGTTTGGGCTATCGCTGTTGGCACGGGAGAGGGGACGAGCGCTTCTGCGATAGAGCTTGCGCGTAATGAGTCCAGAGTGTGGGCGACGGTCGGATATCATCCGGAACATTTAACGAGTTCATTTGAAGATGAAGCTGAAGGAAAAGTCGGCCAATACAATCTTGATCGTCTAACAGAGCTTGCTAAGTCGGACAAGCGAGTGGTTGCAATTGGAGAAACCGGTTTGGATTTTTATAGAATCGATAACAACCGCGATCGCGCGGAAGCGGAAGCGCTTCAAGCTCGCGTGTTTGTAGAGCACTTGGGGCTCGCCCGAAATCTCGATCTTCCGGTTGTCATGCATTGCCGCGACGCTTTTCCGCAACTCACGAAAATCCTGCAAGATTTCACCAGAGATCACGGCCCGATCCGCGGAGTCGTTCATTGCTTCGTTGGTCCGTGGAGCGACGCGAAACCACTTCTCGATCTCGGACTTCACCTTTCCTTCACCGGCATCATCACGTTCCCGCAGAAAAAATCCGCTACAGAAGAACCGGTTTTTCGTGACGTAATCCGCCGTATCCCATCCGATCGTTTTCTAATTGAGACAGACGCGCCATGGCTTGCTCCGGTACCTCATCGCGGAAAGAACAACGAACCGTCGTTCGTCCAATATGTCGCGCAGGAAATCGCCGCGATTCGAAATGTCGACGTTCAGGAGATAGAAAAAGTGAGTACGGAGAATGCACGTAGATTATTTCGAATTTGATTTTGTTTCATCATGATTGATGATTTGCTTTTTAACTGTCATTCCCGTGAAGACGGGAATCCATTTCCTCGAAATATAAGGAAAGGTATTTTCACGGTCTGGATTCCCGCCTGCGCGGGAATGACATTGGCTGTGTTTTTTGGTAAGTTTTTTTACAATTGACGCGTCGAGATTAAAAAGGTATTATCTCGGCGCCTTTTTATGTCGGAAATACCAACGGATTCAAGTGGTCCGCGCAAGTGGGAGGCCATCGGAATAGTCACCGATATCCTTTTTTCAATCGCGGTTCCTACAACGTTATTCGCTCTTTCCGGACGTTGGCTTGATAGAAAATTAGGCGTTTCACCGACTTTTCTGGTCATCGGCCTATTCCTGTCTCTGGGAGTAACGGCGTATATCGTCACTAAAAAAGGTAGAAAAATCGCAAAAAATCTTTAAACATGGAAATACCTCCAGTTGCGGCCGAACCGCTTTTCCACATCGGATCTTTCCCGATCACGAACGCGTACATCAATTCAACGTTAGCCGTGATTCTTTTTGTCACGATCGCGGTAATTATAAGAACACGAATAAAAGATAAACCCGGTCGTCTGCAAAACGCGGCGGAAATGGTACTTGAATTTTTACTCGGCTTTTTTGATCAGGTTACGAACGATCGTGCAAAATCAAAACGCTTTTTCCCGATAGTCGGCACGCTTTTCCTTTTTATACTCGTTTCCAATTGGATGGGACTTTTGCCTGGAACAGGAACGATCGGAATTTGGCAGATGCACAAAGGCGAAATGCTTCTCGTCCCGTTTTTGCGTTCAGCCAACAGCGACCTAAATCTTACGCTCGCAATGGCGTTCGTTGCCGTGATAGGTTCACATCTTATCGGTATTTTCACCATCGGTTTTTTCGCGCACTGGAATAAGTTCATACAAATCGGAACGCTTTACCGCGCAATCGTATCACTCAAACCCATGAACATCGTGACGGCCGTAATCGAATTCGTGGTCGGTTTGATCGAGCTGATGTCCGAAGTCGCCAAAGTAATCTCATTGTCACTGCGGTTATTCGGGAATATTTTTGCTGGCGAGGTTTTGATAACTGTTATTTCGAGTTTGATTTCGTTCGGCGTCCCTGTCCCATTCATGTTTCTGGAAATCATCGTCGGAATAGTTCAAGCCACAGTCTTCTCACTTTTGACTCTCGTTTATCTAACAATCGCAACAACTAAACCGGAACACGGCGATGAGCACGAAACCGCACCGGCACATTAGGGGCGAGACGGGGACTCGTCTGGAAACAGGCGAGCCGCCGCACTCATTCTTAACCACGGAGATTCCGCGACTTTAAACCCAACCTCCCGGTCGACGGATATCCGAAACACTATGGATGCAGAATCCATCAAAATAATCGTCAAAGGCGCCACAATCGCCATTGGCGGTTTTGCTCCGGCGCTTGCGATCGGTAACATCGTCGCAAAAGCCATGGAATCAATCGGCCGAAATCCGGAATCAACCGGAAAACTTTTCGTTCCGATGTTGATTGGAGCGGCGTTCGCGGAAGCTATCGCCATTTACGCGCTAGTCGTCGTATTTACACTATAAGGTTTCTCATCGCTCCGATCTAGCATCGGGGCGAGAATGAAAACCCTAACCACTCACTGTCATGTCAGCACCAATCGAACCAACCGGCGTCCTCGGAGCGCTCGGAATAAACTGGAAACTTTTCGTCATGCAATTGGCGAACTTCGCGATAGTCGCTTTCGCAGTTTGGAAGCTTGCGTACAAACCGCTACTCGCAAAAATGGATGAACGTGAAAAGAAAATCAGCGACGGTTTAGCTTTTTCCGAAAATGCGGAGAAAAAAATGGAAGAGATGAAAAAAGAAAAAGCCGCGATCGTTCGTCAGGCCAAGACCGAGGCACATCAAATTATCGAACAGGCCGGAGACCGTGCGTTAGCGTTGCAGAATCAGCAAGTTGAAAAAACAAAAGACGAATTGGAAAAATTGCGAGAAGAACATGCGAAGCGTCTTGAGGACGAACGGGCTGATGCTTTCAATAAACTGAAAAAGGAAGTGGCGGAAATCGTGTCCGAAGGCGTGAAAAAGATTCTTACCGGAACCGATGAGGAAATGTCGCGTCAATTGATCAAAAAAGGCATGGAAGAAATGGATAAGTCCTGATTATGGCAAAAACCTCCCCATTTATCACTCAACTGGCGCGATCGCTTGCAACGCATGCGGCGGAAGAAGGCGTGCTCGCGAAAGTGGTACAAGACTGCATCGATATCTCCGCGGCACTGGAGGAGAATTCTGACGTTCGCCAAGCATTGTGCCGAGTTTCAGTCCCTGAATCAAAGAGGATCGAGATGTTTAACGAAGCCCTGCATTCAACAGCGCATAAATTCTCTATCAACGCATTTCTTCTTCTTATAGAACGCGGTGAACTTCAGCACGCCACGCGGTTCGTGGATTTTCTACGACGTGCCGCGACAAGAGCCGGATTATCCGAACTTCGAATAACGTCCGCGTTTCAATTGTCGGATACGGAAAAGAACAAACTTACGCACGCAGTTGGATTGGATCCGAAAAACGTAACAATGACCGAATCCGTTTCTCCGAATCTTTTGGGCGGAGTAATGATTGATATCGGAGACATTCGGCATGACGCGAGCATTTTAGGAAAAATGAAACGCCTTGAAAGGGCTTTACAAGCATAAATATATGGAAAAAACACACGCAACCAAGATCGCCGATCTTCTTCGCAAGCAGATCGAGAAATTCGATCCGAAGCTTTTGACGAGCCAGATCGGTACTGTCAGAGACGTAGGAGACGGCATCGTCTCAATCACCGGATTGTCGCAAGCTAAGGCAATGGAAATGCTTCGTTTTGAAAGCGGAGTGTTGGGAGTCGCGCTAAACCTCGAAGAAGAACGCGTTGGCGCAATGGTCTTGGGCGACACGCAAGGAATTCGCGCCGGACAAACCGTTGAATCGACGGGTCGCATCCTTTCGATCCCAGTATCGGACGGACTCGTCGGACGAGTAATAACGCCACTTGGCGAAGCCATGGATGGCAAAGGCGATTTGAAATCAAAAGAAACATATCCGATTGAACGCGTTGCGCCGGGCGTAATGTCTCGCGAACCTGTAAGCGTCCCTCTAATGACTGGGATAAAAGCGGTGGACGCCATGATCCCGATCGGACGCGGTCAGCGTGAACTTATCATCGGAGATCGCCAAGTCGGAAAAACCGCGCTTGCTATCGACACGATCATCAACCAAAAAGGAAAGGATGTAGTTTGTATTTACGTTGCCATCGGTCAGAAGGAATCCAAGATCGCGAAAATTGTTTCGAGATTGGAAAAGCACGACGCAATGGCGTACACGGTTATCGTGCTCGCAGGCGCATCAGCTCCGGCATCGCTTCAATATCTCGCGCCTTACGCAGGATGTGCAGTTGGAGAGTACTTCATGGACAAAGGAAAAGACGTCTTAATCGTTTACGACGATCTTTCCAAGCACGCGTGGGCTTATCGCGAAATATCCCTGCTCCTCCGACGGCCACCTGGACGCGAGGCATATCCTGGCGACATTTTCTACTCACACTCCCGTCTTCTAGAACGCGCTTGCCGTCGAAATGCTGATTCCGGTGGCGGCTCAATCACGGCGCTGCCTATCATCGAAACACAGGCCGGCGACGTTTCCGCATACATCCCGACAAACGTTATCTCAATTACTGACGGTCAGATCTATCTCGAAGGTGATCTTTTCTACAAAGGAATCCGTCCCGCGGTAAACGTCGGTCTTTCCGTTTCTCGCGTTGGAGGAGCGGCGCAGACCAAGGCCATGAAAAAAGTTTCTGGACAGCTCCGGTTGGACCTCGCGCAATTCCGCGAGCTGGAAGCGTTTGCACAATTCGCAACTGATCTCGACGAAACAACGCGCAAACAAATCGAACGCGGTCGTCGCACGGTTGAAGCTTTGAAGCAACCTCAATACGAGCCAATGGATATGGCAGTTCAAGTAGCGTTGCTTTACGCGGTAACTCGAGGACATCTCGACACGATCCCAGTCGAAAAAATCAAAGAGTGGGAAGATGGATATCGTGAATTTTTACGAACCGCGCCGCCGGAATGGCTTGAGAAATTGAATAAGGCCGGTTTGCTTGAGCCGGAAATTGAAGAAGCGATGAAAGAATCGATCAGTGAATTCACGGATACTTTTAACGCGGCTTCATAATCATTGATATCACACTATGAAACAAAATTTGTCTCGCTGCGGAACTCGCTGCGCTCGAGCAGTCCTCGCTTCTACAAATTTTGTTTCATAGTGTGATAAACACGAATTAATCATGCCCTCCTCCTCAAGACTTCTCAAGCGGCGAATACGCTCAATCACCAACACGCGAAAAATAACTCGCGCAATGGAGCTTGTTGCCGCTGCAAAGATGCGCAAAACAACGCAGGCGGCAATCGCGTCTCGCGCATATTCGAGCAACTTGAAAAAAGCGTTGGACGAAGTTCTGCCGCTCGTGGATCCGCGCGCACACTCGTTCCTCACTGGACGGATGAAATCGGAAAAACTTCTTGTGATAATCGCTGCCTCCGATCGCGGTCTTTGCGGAGGATATAACTCTCGATTACTTCGAACGGCGGCGCAGTTTATTCAGTCGAGATCCGAAACTGGTATCAAAGTTGTAACAGTTGGAAAAAGAGCTGAGTCCACGGTTCGACGTTCCGGTTGGCAGCACCTCGCGGCACTCGAATCCGTTTCAAGCGCACCTTCGTTTGAAAGATCGCGTCCGGTTGGAGAAATCGCGCATCAAGAATTTGCCTCAGGCCGCGCTGATCGTGTTTTCGTCATCTACACCGAATACGTCAGCGGGCTTGTTCAGGAACCGCGTATCGAGCAATTGCTCCCGTTGATTCCCGAGACTGCATTGAAGGAAGTGGGATTCGTTAGCGAGGAAGAAGTAGAGCTGGAGGAATCTGAGATTTTATTCGAACCGAATCCACGAGAGGTTTTGTCGGCGGTCATTCCTCGCGTTCTGAAAAGTAGGATGTACCAAACGCTTCTCGAATCATCCGCATCAGAACACGCCGCCAGAATGGTTGCAATGCAAAGCGCAACGAAGAATGCGGGAGAGATACTGGACGACCTGATATTCACGTATAACCAGAACCGGCAGTCGACGATCACTAGAGAAATGCTAGAAATAACCGCCGGAAAAGCCGCCATCGAATAATCAAAACCATATTCCATATTCTACATTCAATATTCAACCAAATATGCAAAAAGGAACAATCACCCAAATCATCGGTCCTGTCGTGGACGTATCGTTCACCGGAGAACCGCCCGCGCTTCAAAACGCGCTTGTTATTGAAAACGACGGGGTAAAAACCGTACTCGAAGTTTCGCAGCACCTTGGCGGCGGGGACGTTCGAACGATTTCCATGTCTTCTACGGACGGACTCTCGCGCGGAATCGAAGTTAAAGACACTGGAAAACCGATTTCCGTTCCGGTTGGACGAGAGACACTTGGACGTATGTTCGACGTTCTTGGAAATCCGATCGACAAACTCGGCGATTTGAGCACGAAGGAACGATCTCCGATTCATCGCGCGCCTCCTGCGTTTACGGAACAGTCGACAAAAACCGAAGTTTTGGAAACAGGAATTAAAGTCATCGACTTGATATGTCCCTTCTTGAAAGGCGGAAAGGTCGGCTTGTTCGGTGGCGCCGGAGTTGGAAAAACAGTCGTTATCATGGAACTTATCCGAAACATCGCGAGCGAACACGGCGGTTTTTCGGTTTTCGCCGGAGTAGGGGAACGCTCTCGCGAAGGAAATGACCTTTATCGCGAAATGAAAGCGTCAGGAGTCCTCGCGAAAACGACTCTGGTTTTCGGCCAAATGAACGAACCGCCGGGAGCTCGCTCACGCGTCGCACTAACGGGACTTACAATGGCGGAGTATTTTCGAGATACCGAACGTCAAGACGTTCTACTTTTCGTCGACAACATTTTTAGATTTACGCAAGCTGGTTCCGAAGTTTCCGCGCTACTCGGACGCATCCCGTCAGCCGTGGGATACCAACCGACACTCGCGACAGAAATGGGAGCTTTGCAGGAACGCATCACATCAACAAACACCGGTTCCATCACATCCGTTCAAGCCGTTTACGTTCCCGCTGACGACCTTACGGACCCGGCGCCTGCCACGACATTCTCTCACCTGGACTCGACCGTCGTGCTTTCTCGAGCACTCGCAGAACTTGGTATCTATCCAGCCGTCGATCCTCTGGACTCATCCTCAACGATCCTAGACCCGAACATCGTGGGAGAACGTCATTACACGGTCGCTCGCGGCGTACAGCGTGTTTTACAGCGCTACAAGGACCTACAAGACATCATCGCGATTCTCGGTATGGACGAATTGAGCGAAGAAGACAAGCAAACGGTTACACGCGCAAGAAAAATCCAAAAATTCCTCTCACAGCCATTCCACGTCGCCGAAGTGTTTACCGGAAACGCTGGTAAGTACGTTACTCTTGAAGAGACAATTCGAGGATTCGAAGAAATCATCAACGGCAATCACGACAACATCCCGGAACAATCCTTCTACATGAAAGGCGGAATCGACGAAATCTCAAACGAAAAGTAACCAATTCCAACCATCAAGCAGAGGGCGCACGCCATGCGCCCCTACGAATTACTCCAATGCCTATCAACCTCGAACTCATCACTCCGGACAAGGTCTTGTATAAACAGGAGGTTTCGAGTATCACTGTGATGACAAAAAACGGGGAAATCACGGTTCTTCCAAATCACGTTCCACTCGTAACAGAGTTAACTCCTGGAGTTGCGAGGGTGGATTTGGGATCTTCCTCCCAGGAGATCGCGATATCGGGCGGATTTATGACCGTTGAAAAAGACGGCCGCGTTAGAATTTTGGCGGATTCGGCGGAGCGCGGAGAGGATCTGGATTTGTCGGTTATAGAAGAGGCAAAAGATAGGGCGAAAAAATTGATGACTTCAACAATCCACCATGACGATGAGCAATTCGCCAGAGCCGCGGCGGAACTCGAACGTGAACTAGCGCGATATCGAGTCGCACTAAAACATCGCAGGACAAAAGGCGAACATCGACAGGATGGCGTTTAATTGCAATTGATTTGTTTGAAATTTTGGTGTAGCATTATAGTAGTAATAGATAAATGGATACTCCACTATAATGTTAGTCTTTTAATGAAAATATGTCAACAAGCCAAAATTTAGCAAACAACATAAAAAAGTTGCGAGAAGCCAAGGGGCTTTCGCAAGAGAAATTAGCGAGATTGGCGGATATCGCAAATAACACGCTTATTAAAATGGAATCTGGTGAAAATCAGAACCCAACATTAGTCACGCTTAAAAAGGTTGCGAAAGCCTTTGGCGTGAGCGTTGATGATTTAATAAAATCCTAAATTTTCCCCGCCGGCTCTGCCGCGGGGTACCTATCGTAGGAAA